>QHRJ01000214.1 GCA_003220075.1 Verrucomicrobiota bacterium | reverse complement strand
TCTTCGCGCTCGCCCACCACCGCTTCCATTCCGTTTCGGTGAACAAATCGCCCACCAGCACCTCGCTGATTTGAGCGAGTGTGGCTTTGCCGTCGAATCCTTCCAAGATGTTGCGAACGACTGCCGCCGGATCCGATTTTAAAAGTGCTTTGATCGCATCAGGCTCCTTTACTTTGCGCGCGAGAAAATGTCCCGCCGGAATCGGTGTCAGATTTTCCGCGGCGTAGGCCAGCTGCATCGGATGTCTGGCTTTGGTTTTGAAATCGATCACGATCTGATTAAGCAATAGATTCCACTCCGCCACCTGCCCGAAACCCCAACTTTTGTGCAGACAAAAGGAGCCGGGACGTAACTGTTCCAATTTCTCGGCCGCCTTCGTCGTCAGCTTTCCTGCTTCGACAAGCTTTTCTAACTCAGCATCCATTCGCGGTCGTTCACCCTACAAAAAAGGTTCCGGCGCGCGAGAGAAATTCCTGTCCGGTTACATGCGCTTAATCAGCTGTAGCCGTTTCAAAGGAAAGTTCGGGCAGCTTCGAAAATTGAATGCTGATTTGCGACCAGCAATTTTCGGTAGCCGACACCGGTACAAAACGAATGGACCGGACCGAGCGGCCTGGCCGGGTCGCCATAAAATCAGCAAAATCCTTGTCAGATTCCAACAGTGGCTGGACGAGAAAACCTGCCGCCGCCATTTCTGGTATCAAACGCCCGGTATGCTGCCCGTGTTTTCCGTCGGTCAAAACAAGGCTGACTTCGGCTGGTTGAACAAGGAAAGCGCGCGCCGCGCCATAGATGCTTGGCTTGAAGATTGCGCGCAACTCCACGGCGCAATTTACTGTTTCAGGCAATTGTATTTCCTGCCCGAAGGAAACATGACGCATCGGGAATTTCTCGCGCAAAAGTTCCCCCGTCGGTTGAACCGGTTTGCGATGCAATAGAAGAAAATCATTAGCTTCTTTAGCGATTGAATAACGCCGGGGAAGCTCCTCGAGCAGGAGAGAATCGTCCTGAGCAGGAAACCGCCAATCGACCGACTGCAAACGGGCAAAAACGAACTGCGGCGCGGAAGAACTCTGGTAGAAGCGCAAATTCTGTTTGAGTAACGCTGGCGTGAACGCGCTGTAACTTTGGAAAACAGGTCTCGGCCAATAGTTCAAATGCTCGCGCAGCACGAAATATTGGTCAAAATTGATGACATCAATCGTCTCTGCCCCGGCGATCGCGCGGAGATTTTTCGAAGGATGCGCTTTTTCCGTCGCTTTTTCGGCGGCAGCGAATCGTTGCGCCTGGCGCTTTGGCCGAAAGAGTTCGCCAGGGACAGCATGCAAACGCTGAGCCAACTCCCAGGATGTGTGGCGGAGAAAACCGGAATTGAATAACCAGAGGCCGGCAAGAGACAGGACTAGGCTGGCATCAAGAAAGGACCACCAATGTCGACGCTGAAAGAGGCCCGGAGCGGCGGCGCAGAAAACGAAAGCAGTCGGGAAGAAAAGAACAATGTGGCCGGTGTCTGCACGAGTAACGCCGTATTTCCAAATAAAATACCACGCGCAACAGAAATAGAGTAGTATCCATTTCTCTGCGCGGAGATTTTGGCTGTGCAACAAGCTCAAAATAAATGCTACGACTAAGAGGCAAATGCCGGCGGCGATGCACCAGGTTGTGATGGGGACTCTGTTGACCGCCATGGCTGCGAGATAGCCATTTGAAATCTCCCAGCTGCTGCGGAAATACGCAGGTAGATTATTTATGGCCTGGCCGGCGACCAGCCAGAAAAAGACAAATGCAGCGGTAAAGCTGCTAACAATTACCAGTAGCTTTTTGGACTTTCCTTCGAGCAAGAGCGAGGGAATGACGAGACCAATTGCGACCAGCGCCTGCATAAAGTAGTTAAATCGAACCTGCGACAGGAAGGCCATCCAGGTCACCGCTACCGCAACCTGCCAGGATTTACTCTTTTGCGGCAAAAGCCAGCACAGCGCCAGCAGCGGAGTACACAAAAAGATTACTGTATCGGAAGAGATTTTGGCTGCGAAGATGAGCCCGAGATAGAACAAGCCGAAGCGAAACCAACTATTGAAGGTGGAGGCCGCCATCGCCACCAAAGTGGCTGCCAGGGCAAACTTGCCTGCGCTTTCCCATAATATTTTAACGAGAGGAACACCGTCGTAGTAAAACCTCGAAATAAGAAAACCGTACGGACCATAGGTGAACGCAACGTCGTGCCCGAATTGGAGCCCGTGGCGATGAGCATAGACCAGAACCATGCCCCACGAGGGATCTAATCCGGCTTTGGCAGGCGACGGAAACTGAAACAGCAGCAGTGCCAACAGGATGGCGAGAGCTGCCAATAAAAGAGCGCGCCACCTGCAGATGCGCGAAATAGACCGCGTTACAGCCAACGGAAAAACGAGCCTTGGCATGGCGTTTAAGACAGACAGTGCGCAGTAATCATGGCTGCCAGATCAGATGCTTAAAAAGGGCGGAGACATTTGGAGAAATTGGCGGAAAATGGGACTTTCCCTTCCGCTTGCGAGAGAAAATCCGATGCGACCCACAGCGTTTTACCGGCAGTTGACGTACCTGCGGCTGCTCGGAGGACCCTGGTGGCATCTCAGCCAATTGCCGAGATTGTAAACGGGACACTTCGGCCGCGGAGCAATTCTGCTGATTGATTGTGAGAGCAAGGATGATGCGCCGTCGCGAGACGCAATGTCCTATGTCTGGTCCAACGAGCGCCCGACGGATCGAACAACCGCCTGCCATAAAGTCGCGCATCGGCGCAGATTTCAGAGCAAATCACCCGTTGAGCCAAGAACAATTCGGTTCGTCTCTGTCAGATTAGAGTTGCCCCGGCAATAGTGGACGGCTAATTCGCGTTGCCACCTCTGCTCTAACGTGAAACGGTTGCCGCCGTGCCGACGAGCATTTGGTTTTGGATCACATTTCATATCGGCGTTTTCATCGCCCTCGCGGTTGACCTGGCGAGCTTCAAGCGGCGCCATCGTGCGCTGTCGATGCGGGCGGCGACGTTACGCAGTCTGCTTTGGGTGGTGCTCTCGCTCGGCTTCAGCCTGGTTGTGGCCCAAACGCAAGGGCCGGACCGTGCTTTGGATTTCCTTACCGGCTACCTCATCGAGTATTCGCTCAGCGTTGATAACATTTTTGTTTTCGTTCTCATCTTTGCCTATTTCAAAGTCCCGCCGATTTCACAACATCGTGTTTTAGTATGGGGCATTGTGGGCGCCCTGGTCATGCGCGGGATAATGATCTGGCTGGGCGTTTCCCTCGTCTCCAGGTTCCACTTCATCCTCTATGTTTTCGGCGTGTTTCTGCTCATTACCGGGATCCGGATGGCCTTCAGCAAACAGCAAACGGATTTTGGCGACAGCTGGTTTCTGCGGATATGCCGCAAATTTATGCCGGTGACGCGCGACTTTCGCGGCTCCCATTTCACGGCCCGGATCGATGGGCGGCTCATGCTCACCCCGCTTGCTTTGGTTTTGCTCGTGATCGATGTGATGGACCTTGTCTTCGCGGTCGATTCCATTCCGGCCGTCTTCGCCATCACTCAGGACACCTTCATCGTTTATACCTCT
>QHRJ01000213.1 GCA_003220075.1 Verrucomicrobiota bacterium | reverse complement strand
TTCGGCATTGTCTTGCTGCTGTCCTTAGCCAGCACCGCGAAGGCTTCGCTCGACCCGGCCGCAGTAGAAGCCGCGGCGGACTATTCTGCACGGCATCGCGGCGTTTCGTTTCTCGCAATTCAAAATGGACGAACATTGCTCGAGCGAAACGCGAAAACGCCGCACAAGATTTTCAGCGGGACGAAGGCCTTCTGGGATCTGGCTGCGTTGGCCGCGGCGGAAGATGGGTTACTGCGCCTCGAAGAACGCGTGGCCGATACCGTCGCGAGTTGGCGAAGTGACCCGCGGAAAGCGCAGGTAACGATTCGGCAATTGCTGGATTTTGATTCTGGCCTCGAGCCAGAGTTTTTCCTGCATGAAACCCAACCAGAGAATCGTGACACAGCCGCGATTCGGGCACGGATGGTGGCGGAGCCGGGAAGAGCGTTTATTTACGGACCAGCCGCGCTCCAGGTTTTTCATCAAGTGTTGAAAGAAAAATTGCGCGGTAATTCGCCAACTCATTATCTGGAACGCCGGGTTCTGCATCGGGTTGGCCTTGGCTCACAACGTTACCTGACCGATCGCGCCGGCAATCCGCTGCTCGCGGCCGGCTGGATTCTAGGTGCAAGACAATGGGCGAAACTCGGTCAGCTTGTTTTGGCAAATGGCACGCCGGTTGTCTCACCAAATTCACTTCAGCAATGCTGGCGCGGAACCACGGCCAATCGTGCCTTTTCCCTCGGCTGGTGGAACAATCACGCTGCTCCGAACGGTCGTGAGTTCGATTTCGAGCAGATGCTGATTCCGAAATGGCAAAATCAGGATTGGCGTGATGCCTGTCTCTGCCGCGACGCACCCAGCGATCTGGTCGCCTGCATCGGTTCGGAGGGACAACGTCTTTACGTTATCCCGTCGCTCCAACTCATCGTCGTGCGACAAGCCAACGGCGGCTCATTTTCGGACGCGCACTTTTTGCGGTTGCTCCTCGGCCGGGAGCGCCGGTAACGCTTCGGGCGTCGCGAGCATGAGGAGGCCGTCCTCTTTTTGCCAATGATAGCCGAAGGCAAAACCGAGCGGCGTCTCGTTTTGGCCGACGAGCGCCGCGAGATCGGGTTGATAATATTTTTGGAATTCGTCCTTGTGCGGAACGTAGCGGCCGTAGCAATTCACTTTCCAACCTTTCGGAAAGGCGCGCAGCGGAATCCCGGAATCATCTTGAATGATGACGCGACTGTTTTGCACGAGAAAATTGCGCACACCGGAGAATCCATCGCTGTGCATCAGGAAGGAAGCGGCCTTGAGCAAGCTGAGTCCAGGCCCGCGCGCGGCACACCAGCGAAGAAACGCGCTGTTTCCGCCAGATAAGTCAGTTTTGAAATAATAAAGCGTTTGCAGTTGTTCACCGCCGCTAAACGTGATCTTCACGCCCGCCGCCGGCGAGCTCACATGCGTCACGTCGACAATCGTATAACCGAGGCGCGTGAGAAAGACGTAAAGGATCGGCAAGGTTCCGCCGACATTTCCGCGACCCAAATCCGCGCGCATTTCTTTGGTAATGAAATATTGAAATCGCAAAATCGAATTCATGGAATTGCGCAGCGAGATTAGATCGGCGCGCAGCACTTCGGGCGGAACCTGGGTGAGATCGGGGACGTTCCCGATCGGTTCAAGCCCAGCGAGAACGTAATTGCTCGACAGCGGGAAAAAGATGCTGGCGTACAAGAAATCGGGCCCGCTAAACATATAGAAAACGGTGTCGTTGCTGCGGTGATACTGGGGCGCATTCGCCTGCATCCACTGGCGAATCGGCCAAATCTGTTGCTGTTCTTTTCTCGTCCACGCCTCGTTCATCGCCTGAGAGTACTCCTGCCAGGCGGGATCATGCGTGAGCGGTTCGAGTGCGCCTGTTACAGGCATCCCCGCCAGAAAATGCGCGGTCTCATCAAGAGTCGGCGAATAATTAGGCCGAATGCAGCAGTTACCAAGCCGAGCAACGATGGCATGCGCGTCGATTGTTCCGCAAGCAAGTGCCACATCATCCAGCCACTGATCGCGAGAAAGATCAGTGGAGTGAGCGGGTATCCCCAGGTGCGATACGGCCTTTCTAATTCCGGGCGACGCCAGCGCAAAACAAAAACTCCGAGCACAGTGAGCGCGGAACAAAGGGTGAGACTGAACT
This sequence comes from Verrucomicrobiota bacterium, assembly GCA_003220075.1. GTDB lineage: Bacteria > Verrucomicrobiota > Verrucomicrobiia > Chthoniobacterales > UBA10450 > AV69. Next base: position 4,250 of record QHRJ01000213.1, on the reverse strand, counting down.
GCACGTAGTTCACCACCGACTGAAACGTCGCGGTCAAAAGCATCAAGTTAACGACGACAAACTGGGTCAGGATCGCGTTGGCCGGGATTCCGCTGGCGGTTCGCCGGGACAGTCGCTTCAATATGCCGAGATCTTCGCCCATCACCGCGCTTACGCGTGGACCGATCCACATCATCGCACTGACCGTTGAAATTAATCCGAGACAAATAAACACGGCCATTACTTTGCCACCGGTCGGACCGAAAATGTGCGTGCTGGCGATGAGGGCGACCTGCTGTTTGCCAATCATTTCAACAGCGGGCGTGTTCCGGAGAAAGACTGCATTCACGCAAACGTAGAGCACGATTACGATGAATGTCCCGAGTGTGAGCGAAAGCGGAACGTTCCGGCGTGGATTGTGAATTTCGCCGGTGATGTAAGTCGAGGCGTTCCAGCCCGAGTAGGCAAACATCACCCAGTAAAGACTGATCGCGAAAGGCGCGCTCGCGATTAGCGCGCCATCGCCTTTGACCGGCAAGAATGAGATCGGCTGCGTTTTGTTAATGTAAAATCCCGCACCGATGAGCACGGCGATGAGCGCGACTTTCAAAACGGTAGACCCGATTTGAAAAGCGCTGCCGAGCCGCAAATCACAAAGTAAAACAAAGGTTACGATCCAGACCGTGGCCATTGCCGCGACTAACGGATTTATGGCGGGAAAAATTTCAGCGAGGTACGTGCCGAATGGCATCGCGGCGATCGCGACGGGCGCGGAGAAGCCAACCGTGGCCGAGATCCAGCCCGCAACAAAGCCGAGCGACGGATCATAAATCTCGCGCAGAAAATGATATTCCCCGCCGGAGCGCGGCAACGCGGCCGCCAGTTCGGCGTAAGAAAGGGCGCCGCACATCGCGCAAATCCCCCCCACGGTCCAGACCGCGATGATTGCGAAACCACTGGGCAAATCACCAACCTGAAATCCGAGGCTGGTGAAAATACCGGTGCCGATCATGTTCGCGATCACAATGCAGGTAGCGGTAAGTAGAGAAATGCGATGCGGATTGCTTGGCATGAGTGCAGTAGTCAGAGGAAAGTTTGGGTGGGCACAACAACCGAATCCAGGCCCCCGGGGAAAGTAGTAAGGTAGACCCCGCCAGAGATAATCAAACTTTGCGTTCCGGTGGCAGCGCGATTTGGCAAGCAACAATTGACACCGCACCCGAAACGCGGTTCACAGTTAACCCGTGGCTAGAATTTTGATTGCCGATGATCAGCGCGATGTGCTGGAGGCGTTGCGTATTTTGCTCAAGGGCGCCGGGCACCAGACGGACGCGGTTACTTCGCTCGCGGGAATTTTTAACGCGCTAGAGAAAAAAGATTACGCGCTCTTGATGATGGACTTGAATTACACGCGCGATACCACCTCGGGACAAGAAGGTCTCGAAGTTATTCCGAAGCTTCAGGAAATCGACAGCACTCTTCCCATCGTGGTGATGACGGCGTGGGCGACGATCGATCTCGCGGTGGAAGCGATGAAACGCGGAGCGCGCGATTTCGTGCCGAAGCCTTGGGACAACGAACGCTTGCTTTCGATTGTGCGCACGCAGATCGAGCTGGCGGGTGCGCTGCGCAAAGGACGCAAGCTGGAAGCGGCTAATCAACTACTCCGTGGCGGTGCGCCGAAGTTGATCGCGGAATCGCCGTCCATGCGTCCGGTGTTGGAAATGATTTCGCGGGTGGCGCCGTCGGACGCGAACATTTTGATCACGGGCGAAAATGGAACGGGCAAGGGATTGATCGCGCAAGCGCTGCATGCACTCTCGCCGCGCGCATCGCACAGCATGATCACGGTGAACATGGGCGGACTGTCGGAGACGATTTTCGAAAGCGAATTGTTTGGCCACGTCAAAGGCGCTTTTACCGACGCGAAAACGGATCGCGCCGGCCGATTCGAACTGGCGGACGAGAGCACGTTGTTCATGGATGAGATCGCGAACATTCCACTCAACTTGCAGGCAAAACTTTTGCGCGTGATCGAGACCGGCGAGTTCGAGCGCGTTGGTTCTTCGAAAACTCTGCACGCAAATGTGCGGATTATTTCGGCGACGAACTCGAACCTGCATGATGAAGTCGCGGGCGGAAGGTTTCGGCAGGATTTGCTCTTTCGCTTAAACACGATCGAGATCGGCCTGCCCGCTCTGCGCGATCGGAAAGAGGACATCATGCCCCTGGCGAACAATTTCTTGCGGATGCATGCCAAACGCTACCGGAAAGAACTCGGCGGTTTTGATGAAACCGCGCGCGAACGTTTAATGACGCATCCATTCCCGGGAAATGTGCGCGAACTCGACCACGTGATCGAACGCGCGGTCTTGATGTCGACCGGCCCGCAAATTAAAGCGCGCGATCTCGGACTCTCGACTGGAGGCGGCGATGCGCGGGGATTGGAAGAGATGAGTCTGGAGGAAGTCGAAGCGTACCTAATTAAGAAGGCGCTGGCCCGCGCTGGCGGTAACGCCAGGCAGGCAGCGGAAGCGTTGGGATTGAGTCGCAGCGCATTTTATCGGCGGTTGCAGCAATATGGTCTGTGATTTCGGGCTTAGTTTTGTAGCCGCGCCTCTATGAGGCGCGAGAAAAACGCGGCTCACAGAGCCGCGGCTACAGCATGAACGAGCGGCGTAAACCGCGGCGTCGGATTTCGCATGAAGATCGCCTGACCTGGTTGACCATAGGCGCAGTGGCGCCGGCAGCGTTGATCGCGCTCTGTTTGCTTTGGTTCGGTGACTACAGCGCGAAAGTGCAATGGACCCTCACGCTTGTCATCGGTGGATTCGCTTTGGGTTATATCGTGAGCCTGCGGGAGCATACCATCCGGCCCTGGCAAACAGTGACCAATTTGCTCGCGGCATTGCGCGAAGGCGATTACTCGATCCGGGCCCGGGGGGCGCGCGAGAACGATGCGCTGGGCGAAGCGTTGCTCGAGGTCAACGAACTGGGCGAGACCTTACGCCTGCAACGTCTCGGCGCATTCGAGGCCACCGCGCTTTTGCGCACGATCATGGCCGAGATCGATGTCGCTGTTTTTACCTTCGATCCGGAGCGCAAGCTACGTCTCGTTAATCGCGCCGGAGAGAACTTGTTAAAGAGACCGATGGACAAATTGCTCGGCCGAACGGCGCGCGAACTTCGCCTGGATGTCTGTTTGGAGGCAAATGAGGACGCACCACTCACGCTCGCCTTTCCGGGCGCGACCGGACGCTGGGGCGTGCGTCGCAGCACGTTTCGTGAGCACGGGTTGCCGAATGAGTTGCTCGTGCTCACGGATCTGAGCCGCACTCTGCGGGAAGAGGAGCGCATCGCCTGGCAACGACTGGTCCGCGTTCTTGGTCACGAGTTAAACAATTCGCTCGCGCCAATCAAATCGGTTGCGGGCAGCTTGGAAAATTTGTTGCGACGCGATCCGCTGCCGACTGATTGGCATGAAGATGCGCGCAGCGGGTTGAACGTTATCGCCACCCGGGCGGACGCGCTTAGTCGTTTCATGGAGGCGTACGCGCGACTGGCGCGATTGCCGCCGCCGCTAAAGGAACAGATGGATATTGGCGAGGTCGTGAATCGGGCGGCGAACTTGGAAACGCGACTACCGGTGCAGAGGCAAGGTGGTCCGGCGATTTCGATTCGTGCCGATGCGGGGCAAGTGGAACAAGCGTTGATCAATTTGCTGTATAACGCCGCTGAAGCATCGCTTCCAACGCGCGGTGCGGTGACAATCGGTTGGAAGGAAGCCGGCGAGTGCGTGGAAATTTTTGTGCGGGATGAAGGCGAGGGGATCATGAACCCGACAAATTTGTTTGTTCCATTTTTCACCACCAAACCGGGCGGGTCTGGAATTGGTCTTGCCCTTTCGCGTCAAATTGCGGAAGCACACGGTGGAACGTTAACGCTGGCGAATCGTGTGGGCGCGCCCGGGGCCGAAGCGTTATTGCGCTTGCCTAAATAATTTGTAGCCGCGGTCGCCGGCCGTGCGGCCAACGACCGCGGCTACAGTCGTTCCAAAATCGGGACGGCATTTTCCCACAACCGAAGCCACACCCAGGCTTCAATGGCGGGGTTATGAACGACAAGTCACTAATCATCAGTTACTTATCACTCTATTCCAGCCCGTGGCACGGGCATTGCAATAGCGGGCGGGGAAACAATTTATTTTTTGAATCCAAGGTCGATGCAAAACGCATCTCAAGGGAAAGGAAAAGGAAATGAAACCGACAGTT
>QHRJ01000212.1 GCA_003220075.1 Verrucomicrobiota bacterium | reverse complement strand
TCGCCCCGCAACCCGATTTGATTAAGCCGGCTGCGGCGGGCCGAGTCGCTTCAACCAGTGCGCCGGGGCATTGAGCAATCATTTTAACTTTACATGCAGCTCAAAGTTCTCGCCCGTGCCATCGCGCCCCGTCGGGTCATCGGGTCACTTGATCGCGAAGTGGAAAGCATCGCGTATGACTCGCGGCGAGTACAGGGTAACACTCTTTTCGTTGCCATCCGCGGTGAGAAAAGCGATGGCCATCAATTCGTCGATCAAGCGATCGAGCAGGGAGCGAGTGTGATCGTGGCCGAACGCGAAATTTCGTTGCCGCGCGCGACCTGTCTCGTCGTCGACGATAGCCGGTCGGCACTGGCCGATCTCTCAGCCGCGTTTTATGGGATGCCGGCGCGCAAATTAAAAATGGCCGCGGTCACCGGCACGAACGGGAAAACAACGACGACATTTCTCATCAAACACATTTGCGAAAAGGCCGGAATGCGCTGTGGATTGCTCGGCACGGTGCATTACGAAATCGGCGATCGCATTTTGCCTGCGATCCGAACCACGCCAGAGGCGCTCGACATTCAGGAATTGCTCGCGCAAATCGTCAACGCCGGTGGCCGTGCGGCCGCGATGGAGGTCTCTTCGCACGCGCTGGCGCAGGAACGAACCCGCGGAATCGAATGGGACGTCGCCGTTTTCACCAATCTCACCCAGGACCACCTCGATTTTCACCGCACCATGGAAAATTACTTCGAGGCCAAGGCGAGACTCTTCCAGAATCTCCCTTCGCAATCGAAAAAAAAGGGGGCCAGTGCGGTCATTAACATCGACGATCGCTACGGCGAAAAATTGGTCGATCGTCTCGCCGGAAAAATTCCGGTCGTGACTTACGGACTGGGTTTGCATGCCGATTTTCGGGCTTCGAATTATCGGACGGAATTTGCCGGCACCTCCTATCAACTCGACGCGCGTGGCAGAAGTTATCTGGTGAGGGTTCCGCTGATCGGTCGATTCAATGTTGCGAACTCGATGGCAGCGCTGGCAGCCGCCACCGTCATGGGCGTAAATCTGCGCGCAGCCATTCTCTCGCTCGCCCGCTCACCGCAAGTGCCGGGACGCCTCGAACTGGTTCCGGCAAAACGTCAATTTCAAATCTTTGTCGATTACGCGCATACCGACGACGCGTTACGCAATGTTTTGAAAACGCTGCGCGAGCTGAAACCACGCAAGCTAATCGTTGTTTTCGGTTGCGGCGGCGATCGCGATCGAAAAAAGCGGCCGCTAATGGGACGCGTGACGGACGAGCTGGCCGATCACGCCATCATCACTTCGGACAATCCGCGGAAGGAAAATCCGGACGCGATTATTAACGAAGTGGAGAAGGGATTTCGCTCCACTCATTACGAAAAAATCGTGGAGCGCGCGGAAGCAATTCGACATGCGGTGGCGATGGCTCAGCCGCGCGATCTCGTTTTAATCGCGGGCAAAGGTCACGAAAAATATCAGGAGTTTGCCGATTATACCATTCCTTTTGACGACATTCAGGTGGCGCGCCGGGCACTCGACGATCTGCCGGTGCAATTTTGAATATGAGCGACGCACAACATTCAGGGGAGCGCAGGCTGCCTGCCTGCCGTTTGTGGCGGTTTGCCGCAAACATGCAATGCGAAAACGTGGGGTTGAGCTTGTCTTCCGTTCGGCGGGCTGCCGAGCGGGGCAGGCTGGCAGCCTGCGCTCCCCGGAGTTCTCTTATCGATCGCTAATACCATGGATGCTCTTTCACTGCGCCAAATTGCAGACTTCGCCTGTGCCGAAATACTGCGTGGAAAAGCAGAGACCATGATCGAGCGCGTCAGTACCGATTCGCGCACGATCAAACCCGGAGAACTTTTCGTAGCCTTGCAGGGCGAAAATTTCGACGCCCATAATTTCCTGGAACATGTTGCCAAGGCCGGCGCAGCCGGCGCGATTCTTTCACAGAATCCGCCGCCGGATCTGTCGGAGAATTTCGCGATCTTACGCGCAACCGACACGCTGGTTGCCTATCAAAATCTCGCCGCCAATTATCGAAAAACTCTTCCGTTAAAAGTGCTCGGCATCACCGGCAGTAACGGTAAGACCTCCACCAAGGACTTCGCGGCCTCGATTCTGGGGCGCGCGTTTCGGGTTACAAAGACCGAAGGTAACTTTAACAATCACGTCGGTCTGCCGCGAACCATGCTGGAAGCAAATCGCGACGACGAGTTCGCGGTTTGGGAACTCGGGATGAATCATCCGGGCGAGATCGCCGCGCTCGCGCGCATCGCCTCGGCCGACGCGGCGATCATTACCAACATCGGGATCGCGCACATCGAGTTTATGGGATCACGCCAGGCGATTGCGCAGGAGAAAGGTGCCCTGGCGGAAGCGATCGATCCCAGCGGCTTCGTTATTTTGAATGCGGATGATGAGTTCAGCACCTCGATCGCCCACCGTACACGCGCGCGCGTGATTCTCGCAGGGATTGAGAAGGGAACGATTCGCGCCATTGAATTGCAACAGACTTCGAGCGGCTCCGAGTTCACGATCGTGGAAGGCGCACATCGTTGCCGTGCACAACTGCCGGTTCCGGGATCGCACATGGTTCAAAACGCGATGCTGGCCGTCTCGGCTGGACGGGCTTTCGGTGTTTCGTTGGAAGAATGTGCGGCCGGTCTGGTGGCAGCGCCGCTGACCAAAGCGCGTTTGCAAATTCGCGAGATCAACGGCGTCCAGTTCATCGACGACAGCTACAACGCCAATCCCGATTCGATGAAAGCAGCCTTGCGCACTTTGATGGAGCTCGATGCCGAAGGTAAGCGCGTCGCTGTTCTCGGGCGAATGCTGGAGCTTGGCGCGGAATCGGAACGCGGTCATCGCGAAGTGGGCGAAACCGCGGCGACGCTCGGAATTGATCACTTAATCTCGATTGCCGACGATACCATTGCGGTTGCGGCCGAAAAAGCGGGGCTGGAAAATTCCGCCGTCGCGAAAGACGCGACCGAGGCGGCTGAAATGTTGGGTGAGATCGTAGGGCCAGGCGATCTGGTTCTCATTAAGGGCAGTCGATCTTCGCGCACCGAATTGGTGCTGGATGAATTCGCCAAACTTCAACCGGTGGGAGGCGATGCCCGATGATGTTCTATCTCCATCGCTTGAGCGATCAAGTCGGCGGCCTCAACGTTTTTTTTTATGTTACCTTTCGCTCGGTCGCAGCAGCCGTCACCGCGTTCGGTGTGTCGTTGGTTTTCGGGAATTTCGTCATCCGAAAATTGATCTCGCTTAAGATCGGCCAGCCCATCCGCAGCGTCGAGGAAGTGCGCCGTCTGGCGGAACTTCACGGCGGTAAACAGGGCACTCCCACTATGGGTGGCGTGCTGGTGATCGGCGCAGTTTTCCTCGCCAGCGTCTTCTGGGCCCGTCCCGATAATCGCTTCGTCTGGCTCGTTCTTTTCAGCATGCTCTATCTGGGTGTTCTCGGATTTCTCGACGACTATCTCAAGGTCACGAAGAAAAAATCCGACGGCGTTCCGGGTCGGGTAAAGCTGGCTGCGCAATTGATCCTCGCGGCCGTCGTCACCGTCGTTTTTCTCACCAGCCCATTACTGCAAGTCCAGGCGCGTTCGCTTTATCTGCCGTTCTTCAAGGCTCCCGTGATCACCAACATGGGGTGGTTCACGCTCATCTTCTTTGCGGTGGTGATCGTCGGTTCCTCCAACGCCGTCAATCTGACCGACGGTCTCGACGGTCTCGCCATCGGTTGCACCGTCACGGTCGCGCTCGCCTACGCTTTTCTTTCTTATGCCGCCGGTAATTTCAAGATCGCGGAATATTTGCAGGTCCCGTTTTATCCTTTCACCGGTGAGCTGACCGTGATTTGCGCTGCGCTCGTCGGTGCCGGGCTTGGTTTCCTCTGGTTCAATTGTCACCCCGCCAAAGTCTTCATGGGGGATACCGGCTCGCTCGCCATCGGCGGGATGATCGGAGTCGTCGCCATTTGTTGTAAGCAGGAATTTCTCCTCGCCGTCGTCGGTGGTGTTTTCGTCCTCGAAGCGATCTCGGTCATAATGCAGGTGCTGAGTTTTCAACTGACCGGGCGCCGCATTTTCGCGATGTCGCCCCTTCATCATCATTTCGAGCTGGTCGGCTGGAAGGAAAACACCGTCATCGTTCGGTTTTGGATTTTGTCTGCCGTTTTCGCCTTGCTCGGATTGGCGACGCTAAAGTTGCGATGAACCCACGTTACCAAAATAAAAATATCGCGGTTCTCGGCGCAGGCCTGAGCGGGACCGCGGCGGCTTTATTACTGCGCTCGCACGATGCCAACGTCAGCGTGCTCGACAGCGCAACGGAAAATAAGTTGCCGGAATCGACGATCAAGAATCTGCGCGATCACCACTGGCGCAGAATTTTTCGTCGCGAAACATTGGAATGATCGGCGAGCTCGAGCTGGGCTGGCAATTTTGCGAGCTACCGCTCATCGCCATCACCGGCACCAACGGCAAGACCACGACGACGGAATTGGTCGCGCAGATGCTGAATGTGTGCGGTCAACGCACCGTCGCCTGCGGCAACATTGGAAAACCACTGAGCCAAGTCGTGCGCGACCAATCGAAGTTCGATGTTCTGACGGTCGAAGTTAGCTCGTTCCAACTTGAAGCGATTACGACTTTTCGTCCGCAGATTGCAGTGTGGTTGAACTTCGCGCCCGACCATCTCGATCGTTATGCCTCGGTCGCGGAATATCGCAGGGCCAAGCTACGCATCTTTGAATATCAGACCGAGAAGGAGTTCGCCGTTGTCAATGCAAGCGATTACTTCCCGCAGATTAAGGCACAGCGACTGACCTTTAGCGCCTACGACGATCGCGCGGATTTTCGTTTATCAGACGGGACGATCTGTTTCGCGAGGAGTCCGGTGTTGCGATTGACCGATGCCAAATTGCGCGGTTCGCACAACATCGAAAACTTGATGGCGACGCTCGCGGTCGGACACATCCGCGGATTGGCCTTCGAGCAAATGGCGGCGCCGTTGTGCGCGTATGAACCGGCGCCCCACCGGTGCGAATTTGTCCGGACGATCGGGGGAGTCGATTACATCAACGATTCCAAAGCCACGAATCTGGACGCGGCGGAAAAAGCGCTGCAGGCGCAAACCAAACCCGTGGTTCTGATCGCGGGCGGAAAAGATAAAGGCTTCGATTTCCAACCGCTGCGCGATTTGGTGAACAAAAAAGCGCATACCGCGATTCTTCTCGGTGAACTGGCGAACCGCATCGCTGATGATTGGCGCGAAGCAACGCGATGTGAAATCGCGCGCTCGCTCGCGGATGCAGTCGAACGCGCGCACGCCGCGGCGAAAACAGGCGACGTAGTCCTTTTTTCTCCGGGCACTTCTTCGTTCGACATGTTCAAGAGTTACGCCGACCGCGGCGACCAATTCCGGCGTCTCGTCCACGCCTTGCCCAAATGAAAGCGATAAAGTTTCCGAAAATCTTTTCGCGCAAAAAGAAATTGCGGGCGGCGGCGCCGCGCCGCGCGACCGCTTCCGGTGCGGACTTCGACGATCTGTCGGAACCGAACATGAAACTTTCGCGGGCGCTTTTGATCGTGCTTTTGCTGCACGTCGTCGCGGTGGCGGGAATCATTGCCTTTAACGCGATCAAGAGCCGGCAGGGTGGCATGCCGGTTATCAGCTCGAACCACATCGCCAAGGCGTCGAGTAGCCATGAGGAAGCGAAAGGAACGCAACCGTCGCCGGCGAAAATAGCGAAGAAATCGAAGACGAACGATCCAATTCCGGAAGGCGCGAAAGTCTACACCGTCGCGAAAGGCGACAACCTGGTGAACATCGCAAAGAAATTCAAGGTTCCGTACGACGATCTGCTGGCGGCGAATCATATCGATGATCCGCGCAAATTAAAGGTCGGGCAGAAACTGATCATTCCGACCAAAGCCGCGAAACCAAAGAAAGGGAACGAATGAAAATTAAGCGTGTTCGCGGATGTCTAGGGAGCGCAAGCTGCCAGCCTGCAGTCGTCGGCAGCTGGCGGACGATCCAACATTCCATTTTCGGTTTTCGCATTAAAAAATCTGTGTCCGGCAGGCTGCCGGACACGGCAGGCTGGCAGCCTGCGCTCCCCAATCCAAGAGAGTAATGCAACGCAAGAGCGCACATTTTCTTTTTCTGGCTGTGTTGGGGATGCTCGTCATTGGCATCGTCATGCTTTTCAGCACTAGTGCATTCGCCCGCGATGCCCACGGTGACGTTTATTTTTTCATCAAACGCCAGTCACTCTGGCTTGGGATTGGCCTTACCATTTTGATTGCGGCCGCGCTGGTTGATTACCATTTCTGGTACCACACCTGGTGGCTGTGGTTTCTGCTCGCGCTCGGAACTCTGGCACTTTGTTTCGTGCCGCATTTCGGATTGCGCATCAACGGCTCGCGCCGCTGGGTCGGCGCCGGCCCAATCACATTTCAGCCATCGGAAATTGCCAAGATCGCCGCCGTGTTTTTTCTGGCCTGGTGGTTTTCCCGTTTTGAAAACAGGACGCGCAAGGTGATTTCCGGTTTTTTAGTTCCGCTCATCGGCATTGCGCTGGTGGTCTCGCTCATCATTACCGAGGTCGATCTCGGCACTTCTGCATTGATCGGCGCCACAACATTGGTGATGATGTTTGTCGCCGGAACAAACGCCTTTCTACTCGGCGCGTTTTCCGCCAGCGCGCTCGGTGGATTTATTTTCACCGCCACCTGCATGCCAGAGCGAATGAGCCGGCTCCTCGCCTTCTTACATCCGGAGAATTACAAACAGGACGCGGGTTTGCAGCAAATGCAGGCGCTGATCGCCTGGGGCAGCGGCGGCATGGAAGGGCTCGGCCTTGGTAACGGCCGCCAGAAAATGCTCTATCTGCCCTACGCGCACACCGATTTCATTTTTCCGATGATCGGCGAGGAACTGGGCTTGCGCGTCAGCTTGCTCGTGGTCTTTTTGTTTATCCTCATCATCGTCTGCGGGATGATGATCGCTCTGCATGCCAAAGATCGCTTCGGCATGCTGTTGAGTTGTGGAATTGTTTCGCTCCTGGCCTTGCAGGCGGCAGTGAACATCGGGGTCACCACTTCGCTCCTGCCGAACAAAGGATTGCCGCTGCCCTTTATCAGTTACGGCGGATCGAATCTGGCCGCCTGCCTTTTTGGTGTCGGCCTTTTGTTGAACATTTACCGGCAAGCCAAGCTAGAGCCGGGAAATCAGAAACGCATTACCATGCAGGCGCGCATGACGCCACGGATATGAAGGATTTCAGATTTCAGATTTCAGATTTCAGATTGTCCGCAGCAGAACACGGAGGGACGCGCCTCCGCACGTCCAGGACGCGCGGAGACGCGTCCATCCGTCCATTAATCATCAACGTCAGTCCGCCTCGGACCCATCGACCATCGACCATCCTATGAACGCCATCATCGCGTGCGGCGGAACTGGCGGACACCTCTTCCCGGGACTTGCTGTCGCTGAAGTGTTGCGCGCACGCGGACACCAGGTGCTGCTTTTTGTTTCGGAAAAAGATGTCGATGCGCTGGCGCTGAAGGAACATCCGGAAATTCCGTTCGAAAAATTGCCTACCATTGGTCTGCCATCGCCTTTTTCTCCGGCCATCCTCGGATTTGTTCGTCGATTCAACGAAAGTTTCCGGCGTTGCCGTTCCATCTACCGACGGTTCAAACCGCAGGTCATTCTGGGGATGGGCGGGTTCACTTCCACCGCGCCAGTCCTCGCCGGAAGGATGCGTGGCGTTCCAACATTCATCCACGAATCCAACGCCGTCCCCGGCAAAGCCAACAAGATGACCGCGCGATTGGTGCGAGCAGTTCTGCTTGGCTTCAAAGAATGCGCACCCTTTTTTCCCAAAGTGAAAACAGAAGTGACCGGCACGCCCATCCGCACAGAATTGCAGCGCCTCGATCGCAAGGCCGCGCGGGAAAAACTTGGATTGAGCGCGGACATCACGACCCTGCTGGTGATGGGCGGGAGTCAGGGTGCGAGTGGGATCAACCAGGCCATGATCAAGTCGCTGCCGTCACTGGATGGGGGGCGGCTGCAAGTGATTCATCTAACTGGAGCGCGCGATGAAAAACTGGTGGCTGATAATTATCGGCGCGCCAAACTGCCGGCTTTTGTGGCGGCTTTTCATCATCGCATGGAGGAACTTTACAGCGCGGCGGATTTCGCCGTTGCTCGATCTGGCGCTGCCAGTCTGGCCGAACTTGCCGCATTCTCTTTGCCTGCCATTCTCATTCCGTTTCCCTACGCCGCCGATGATCATCAGGCGCGTAACGCCGAAGTGTTCGTGAAGGCAGATGCAGCCATCCTGGTGAAGGAATCGGAAATTTTAGACGATGCGCTCGCGCGAAAACTCCTCCCCTTCATTGAAGATCGCGGGCGCCTGGAGCGCATGTCACAGAACGCGGCCAAACTTTCGACGAGAAACGCCGCCAGCGCGGTGGTGGAAACGATGGAGAAATATACAAACACCGCAGTATGACGACCACGCGCGCATCGCCGCGCTCCTGTTGGAGCTCGGGCATCAGGTGAGCGGATCGGACAAGTCGATTTCCGTAGAAGTAGAACGTTTGCAGCGACTGGGCCTGCGATTCTTCCCGCAACATCGCGCGGAGGACGCAGCCGAGGCCGAGTTGATCGTCTATTCCTCGGCGATCAGGCCCGACAATCCAATTCTCGTTAGCGCGCGCCAATCGGAAACGCGAACGGCGCGGCGGGCGGAAGCGCTCGCCGCCATCATGCAGGGGAAACGCGGCATCATCGTCTGCGGCATGCACGGCAAGACCACCACCTCGGCCATGACGGCGCATGTCCTGCGCGAAGGCGGATTGCACCCGTCGCATTACGTGGGCGCCGAAATCCCGATCCTCGGACAAAACGCGCATTGGGACGCGCGAGGTGAATTTTTTGTGGCCGAAGGAGACGAAAGCGACGGCACTATTCGCTGTTTTTATCCCGAACATATCCTGGTTTTAAATATCGAGCCGGAACATCTCGATTTTTACGAAGACCTGGCGAAAATCGAGGCGGTCTTTGATCAGTTAATCGGCCAAACATTCGGCAAGGTTTTTTTCTGCGCCGACGACGCGATCGCAACGCGTGTTTGCAAGTCCGACCGCTCGGTTTCCTACGGATTCGGGGAAAACGTCGATTATCGCGCGCAGGATGTTACGCTGGAGGATTTCGCTTCGGTCTTTTCTGTTTTCCGACGCGGAGAAAAATTGGGCGAAGCGAGGCTGAATGTTCCGGGCCGGCACAATGTCCAGAATGCCGTCGGGGTCGTCGCGCTGGCGAGCGAACTCGGTATCCCGCTCGAGAAAATCGCCACGGCGCTAGCCAAATTTCGACACGCGCGCCGGCGTTTCGAAATCAAATATGCCAGCGATCGTTTTCTGTTGGTCGATGACTATGCGCATCATCCGACAGAAATTCGTGCCACGCTGGCCACGGCGCGTTCGACTGGGCGCAATCGCGTGCTGACAATGTTTCAGCCGCATCGCTACACCCGGACAAAGGCCTTGCGACAGGAGTTTGGCGCTGCCTTCGATCAGGCCGATCACGTCGTCATTACCGACGTTTATCCGGCGAGCGAGCCTCCCATTCCCGGGATCAGCGGGCAGACCATTGCCGACGCTATTTCAGCGCATGGCCATCGCGACGTGACTTATCAACCGCGTTTTGCCCGCGTCCATCACGATGTGGGCAATATGCTGGCGTCGGGCGATCTCGTCCTCAGTCTCGGGGCGGGAAATATCCACGAGCAATTGTCAATTCTGGCAGCGGAACTGGTGGTGGCGGAAAAATTAAAGGCGATCGTGGGCGAAGAAGGCGAAGTGCGTTTGCATGAGCCGATGGCGAAACACACCACCTTGCGCGTCGGCGGGCCGGCCCAGTTTTGGATCGAGCCGCGCACGGAAGAGGCGTTCGCCGAACTCATCCGTTTTTGTCGGCAAGAAAATCTTCCCCTTTTTGTCATCGGGCGCGGTTCGAATCTTCTGGTGCGCGATGGCGGAATCACGGGCGTGGTTGTTCATCCTTGTGGAGGCGCGTTTGACGACATCATGGTAAATGGAAACGAGATCATGGCCGGTGTAGGCGCGAAGTTAAAACAGGTCGCGTATGCCGGGCGCGACGCCGGCATCGGTGGTCTCGAATGGATGGAAGGGATTCCCGGCGAAGTCGGCGGTGCATTGCGAATGAATGCCGGCGCCATGGGCGGACAGACTTTCGAGCATGTCGTGAGCGTGCGTGTCTTCGACGCCGAAGGGAATGCACAGACGATGACA
>QHRJ01000211.1 GCA_003220075.1 Verrucomicrobiota bacterium | reverse complement strand
GCGACGGCGACCCTGTAGACTTTGCGCCGCTTCAGCTCGGTTAAAAAAGTAACCGGGTCCATGACAATGTCGGTGACGTTACCGCAACGCACTTTTTATGCACGAGCAGGAATACTCATTGCGATGCAGTCCGCTGCGCGCAAGTGATGAACGAAAGGTGCGATGCCGCACGGGAGGTTGACCACATCCCCATGCACATGATCAAAGAGAACATTGAGAAACAACTGGAGTGGTGTGACGAAGCGCCGTTCTACCCTCTCTGCCCGCTCACCACCGACATCGGCCCAGCGAACATTTGTGCGTGTTGCGCATAAAGTGCGCGAGGTTTATAAGGAGGTGTAACCATTTTCAAAGAAATCCCGCGAGCGGCGGCGGGCAGGGTGAGAGATGGACGATCCCGGCGTGGCTCGGAGGCACAATCAACTACGACCCGATCAATTCACCCGCTAACATGAAAACGCCCACTAATTGTCAGTTACACACCGTCAAAATTTCGCTGGCCGTCGTTATCGGCGCGCTCATACTCACTCTCAACGCGCGTGTTTCGCGCGCCGATGAAACCTGCTCTTCACCTTATCTCGCCCGCATCGACGGACAGGAGGAGTTTGTCTATGTCTGGACGCTCGGTGTTGAAGGCATGGGCGATGGCGCCGATAAACTTGTCACCGTCGATGTAAAGCCCGGCTCGCCTGGCTACGGCAAAGTCATCAGCAGCTCGTCCGTCGATGGACGAAATGAGGCTCATCACGGCGGGTTTGCCGACGACCGCCGCCAGCTCTGGCTCGCCGGCCTCGAAAGCAGCCGAGTTTTCATCTTCGATGTGCATAGCGATCCGGCGAAACCGAAGTTGACGAAGACAATCGACAATTTCGCCGAGACTACCGGCGGTGCCGTCGGGCCGCATGGCGCATATGCGTTGCCCGGCCGGGTGCTCATTCCATGTCTCTCTAACGCGAAGGACAAAGGAGGAAAGACAGCGCTGGTCGAATACAGCAACGATGGCAACTACATCACAACGCATTGGCTGCCGACGAAAGAAGATGCGCACGGTGCCTCAGGAGCGGAATTCGCCGACGGCTACGGCTATGACGCCCGCGTATTGCCGAGAAAAAACGCGCTGCTTACCTCATCGTTCACCGGCTGGAACAATTACACGATGGACTTTGGCAAATTGACCGCCGATCCCGAGGCGATGAAGCATTTCGGTTCAACCATGGTGATGTGGGATTTCCATGCCCGCCAGCCGAAAAAGGTGTTCCAAGTCCCGGGCGCGCCGCTCGAAATCCGCTGGGCCTGGGGCGACAAGCACAACTACGCCTTCACCGCAACGGCGCTGACATCGAAGCTTTGGCTAGTCTACCAGGACGACCGCGGGGAATGGCAAGCCAAAGAGGTAGCGCCGATCGGTGAGGCCAAGGGCGGTGTGCTTCCGGTCGATATTAGCATTAGCGCTGATGACAAAACATTGTTTGTTGATTCTTTCGGCGATGGCAAGTGCCGCGTCTTCGACGTTTCCG
Source organism: Verrucomicrobiota bacterium (assembly GCA_003220075.1). GTDB lineage: Bacteria > Verrucomicrobiota > Verrucomicrobiia > Chthoniobacterales > UBA10450 > AV69. Next base: position 2,998 of record QHRJ01000211.1, on the reverse strand, counting down.
ATCCGCAGAAACCGAAACAAATTTACGAGAAACAGATTGGCAAGCAGGTGAACATGGTGTCACAGAGTTGGGACGGGAAACGGCTTTATTTTACTAGCTCGCTTCTGGCGCGATGGGACAAGCAAGGCGCCGACAACGAGCAATTTCTCCGCGGTTATGCCTGGGACGGCAAAGAACTAAAGCAGGCGTTCGATCTCGATTTCACTGCGCTGAAACTGGGGCGCCCGCATCACATGCTCTTTGGCTCGACAAAAATCGGCGCCAATCGCACGACGGTTGCGAGCAAGTAAGCGCGATAACATGCGCACCGCGCGAACGATCCGGGGAGCGCACGCGCCTCGCGTGCTGGCGATGACGCCCTCGTCATCGCGAACTTCGTGCTTCCCCGACCAACAACCTGACTACGAAATTAATTCCGGCGAGGGCGCCGGAACTGACACGCGAGGCGCGTGTGCTCCCCAACGCTAATGCATTTCGCTCATAGGAGGTTTCTGCGCCCTATTTTTGCGCTCGGTCTGGCTAGCAGTGTGATGAATCTGTTTGCGGCCGAACTTCCGCGCGACAGCGACTACGATTACGATCCACCCGCGCCGGGCAGTTATAGTTTGCCAGTTGTGAAGTCCGCGCCCGATGGCGCGCTGCTCGATTCCGAGGGCAAATCATTAAACCTGCGCGACCTCACACACGGTCGTGTCACGGTGTTGAGTTTCATCTACACTCGTTGCGCAGCGCCGAAAGCATGTCCGTACGCAACTGGCGTCTTAAACCAAATCCACCATCTCAGTGTCGACGATACCACACTGGCAAAGAGTATGCGCCTTATCAGCATTAGCTTTGATCCTGAGTACGACACACCACAACGTCTCGCCGCTTACTCTGAAAATGTTCGCGAACAAGGCTCAGGGTGCGAGTGGCGCTTTGTTACATCGAAATCGCGCGCGGAGTTAGAACCTATTCTCGCCGCCTGCGATCAGGCTGTGGACAAGCGACAAAACCCGGCGGATCCGCAAGGTCCGCTTTATCACATCCTTCGGGTGTTTTTAATCGATCGTGAAGGCCGCATCCGAAATATCTACAGTTCGGGTACGCTCGACCCGCGCCTTGTTGTCGCCGATGTGAAGACGCTCTTGTTGGAAGAATCGAGAGTTTCGAAACAATAAGCTGGTGGCCACCCAGCTACTTCACTCTCCCGGCACCGGGGACGGCGAACCGTAAGGATTCACCTGATCGAATCTTCCGCCTTGTCCATGTCCATAACGTCCACTGCCGCCATGATGTCGCTGATGCTGTGAAGAATCGTTTGCCGCATCTTCGTCTTGAGCACAGGCAGAACTGAATAGTGCAAAGCCAAGGCAGAGCAGCCCTAGCCACACCTTCGCTGATCTGAGACGATTGGAAATTGCCATAACGATGAACCTTTGGAGCAAATGACCGGATCAAACGACGAACGGTTACAGAATTCTCCACATTCGCGCCGGATAATTCTGGGGAGAGCACTGCCTGATTTGCTACCCAGGCTTCTCGCTCTTGATCACACCGTGAAACGAATAACGCTGCTATGCCAGATCGTGGTGAGATCCTCTTCGCGTATCGTATAGCCGGCGTTTAACACCATCGTTCGCATTTTTTCCGGTGTGTTCTCGGAAAAGCTTTCGTTGAGTTGCGCCATAATCTTGGTTTTGTCCGAATATTGAATCACCGCATTGGCCCCAGGCTTGAGGATCATCTTCATATTCGCAAGATAGGTTTCAATAATTGGCGCGTCTAAATGCACGAAAGTGCCAAAGGAAAAAAGGTAATCGACGGAGCGCTCCGCAATACCAGGAAAATCAGTTCCATTATTCTTGATGAATTCCATGTTCGACTTGCAAAAATTTTTCTTCAACTCCGCCAGAGCCTCCGCATGATAATCGACAACATATAACGTCTTGAAATCGACTAGATACCTCGTCCAACGGCCGCCACCCGGCCCGATTTCAACCGCGGTGTGTCCCAGGCTTACATAAGGCAGGACATATCGATCTCGAATGAAGCGCAAAGGCCTAACGACATCCGGGTCTCCCCATTGCAGACCGTAGACATTGGGCGACGCGAGTTCTCTCTTGATCGCGGCGAAAATCCGCGGCAACAGCTTCCTTTTCTTCTTGGGCCGTAACATCTTCACGTGCAGCGTCGTGTTTAGATCGGGCATTAGGTCGAGCGTTTCGGAGGAAGCAAAGCTCATCTACGGCCGTGCCGGGCGCAACCGCAGCCCCACGCCACCCAATGCCCGAACTGTCAAGACTTGTCGACTCACTCCATCTTCGCATCTTCAGGCTTCGATTGGGCCACAAGGTTTGCCCGGTTAGTCTTATGAATAAGCATTTCGGCTTCCTTCTCCTTCTTTGCATTTATGGACTACCGGGGTGCTGGAACGCCGAAGAGAAAGCGGCGATCGCGAAACTCAAGCCGACGAAGGATCCAATTCAGGAAGAGATCTACGCGTTTCGGTTGAAGATGCGCGCGCTTTATAACAACCGGCGGTTTGCCGAGCTCGAGCCAGTAGCCGCTGAGATTCGTCGAACGAAGCCGCTCTTCGGCAACGGCTCATGGAAAATAGCGCAGTTTTACGAGTCGTTCGCTTGTCGCCGTGAGGAACCAGAGAGCATGTGGCAACTGCATGATCGCATTCACCAGGACTGGATCGCGCAATTTCCGACGTCGATTACAGCGCGCGTTGCTTACGCGGACTTTCTTAGAGAGTACGCATGGCACGCGCGGGGCACGGGTTTCGCCGACAAGGTGACCAAGGAAGGCTGGCAGCTTTTTGCCGAGCGACTCGACTTAGCCCGCAATACACTGGTGGAATCGCGCAGGCTGACAGATAAAGATCCATTCTGGTGGGTAGTTGCTCTCGGCGTCGCCCTCGGTCAGCAATGGCCTAAGAATGAGTACGATCAGTTGCTGGAGCAAGCTAAGGCCTTTGAACCGAAGTTCTGGGGCTACGACACAGCGCGTG
>QHRJ01000210.1 GCA_003220075.1 Verrucomicrobiota bacterium | reverse complement strand
ATGATCAGCCACACGAGTGGCGCCACGATGGCGACGGTCGACAGCGCCGGCAGCGTCCGCAGATAGTTGATGTGAACGATCTGCTGGAACTGAATGAAGCTGGCCGCATTCATCGCCGCGCGAGCAAACGACGGTCCCAGCCAATCTCCAAAAAGTAGTCCTGCCATCATGCCCGAACAAAGAACCGCAACAACTCTGGTGATGGTTAGAAGTTTCATGGCTATTTCCGCGATCAGGGATTCTACGCTTCTGTCAAAGCCTTGTAATCTTGCGGTCTAACGAGACACAAGATCAGCAACCGCGCCCGAGAGCGCGCTTGGCTGCAAGCTGGACGAACTAATCACACGGGAATTACGCATCGGAGCGGGGCGCGGTTCGCTGCATCGCTTGGTTAGGCTCTTGTGGGACAGTTACAAGATGCACAGTAAATACTTTTCAGAATCAAGTATGAAATGGTGGCTCGCTGTAACGCTGGTATGCCTTGGGATTACGTGGTTCCGCTATCATTTGCTCCACGAGCGCACGAAACCCGTCCGTATGCCAGTGTCGACGTGTAGACCACCACTCTTGGACACCGGGGTATGCGGCTAGGTCGGCTGTAGCGCGCTCGAAAGTTCCCCATAATTCTGGATCCAGCGCTCCGCCCAAATAAAAACGATACAGCCCTTCACTAAGCAGAAACAAACGGCCGAGGCCGGAACCAAAACGGAGTTTCGAAACCGAGTCGAGCTCGTCGAACGACTGAAGCCCGCGAAGATGAATTGCTGCTAGATCGCCGTTGTCAGACATCGACTTCCGAAGATCGCTCCAGTGCAAAATGAAAACATTGGCAGACGCGCGCCGCGACTCCTTGTTCTGATTTCTGATTTGAATCGCGAGATAGACGACGGAAGGAATCACCGCGACCGCAGCGATTATCTGCCCTAGCGCTCCGATCATTTCCCAATTCATGGCGGAATTGTTTATGGCCTAACGAGATATATACGAAAGTTCGTATTTAATTGCGAACATTTCTTCGTCTATTTCGGGTGCGATATCAGCGGGAGGCAGAAGGTTCATCGAAGTCCAAAGGGCTGCGGATGCCGAGGCCGGGTTTATTGAGAACATGGGTATAAATCATTGCCGCGTAAAAGGCTTCGCTCACGCGGCTGTCCTAAATGGGTGGTCTTGCAAGTAATGCGATAGTTGTGTTTTTAGGAACCTTCTTCCAGCCCCACTCTTTAGGTAGCGTTCACGACCCAGAGCGTCGGCCGGATCGAGGTAGGCTTCATAGTAAATGAGAGTCCAAGGCCGACGGTGCGCGGTTGCACAGGCTGTTCCCTCACAGTGTTGGGTAAACCGACGGCGCAGATTTGCAGAATAACCAATGTAGAGACCGTCATCGCGTGCCGAGCGTAGCACATAGACATAGTGCATCATTAAGATCGTTCTTATCTGTAGAGCCGCGTGCGAGGATGCGCAGCGTTTACGCGGGAGGCGGCAACGTGGCGATCAAGTGAGCGGTGGCTCAGGAAGGCGGCGATTTCTTCTTCGCCCATCCGCTCAGGATGACGTTTATTGTGGAAGAGGATGTAGCGGCGAATCCAATCAATATAGGCTTGCTCGGTGCGGATGCTGTAACGCTTGACGCGCAAGTGCCAGCGGACGCGTTCGAGGAATTTGGGTGGCGGAGCAGCAGTTGAGGAGGAAGGATTTTCCGCAACGCGGACGCGGTTATCGGATTTGGGAACAACGGAAAAGACGCCCGGGGCAGGCTGCCGCCCGTGGTCAGTCCGCTCTTTGCGATAAAGGCTGCGCACTGAAGTGGATGGTAGCGAAACTGCGTGACGGAGGGAAGAGTTTTAGGCGGGGAGCCGCGTAAAAGGCTTCGCCTCACGCGGCGAGTATCGAACCGCCTTCGCCGAGGCTACGACGTGCCAGGGAATCGAAAAGTTAGAATCCTTCGACTTCGCTCAGGATGACAAGAAAGGAGGCGGGAGCGGCAGAGGCAGGTCTACCGGACCACTGACCACAGGAATTGAGTCTTGTTGTCGCGTCGACTAACTCGCCTACTGAACTACTCTGATTGTCCAAAAATCTGCCGATAGATCAGCATCAGTCAGGTAGGGAAAGGGGATAGTGAAGTAGCCGCGCATGCCCCAGCTTGTTCCCCAACTGTTCCGGCAAAGGAACCAGCGCCGGGTAGTATAGTAGCCAACGGCACAGACAGCGTGACCACCCAGGACGTGTTCACCCGAGGCAGGCATCGGAGCATGGCCGGTGCGCGCTACCGTGTCGGTTTCGAAGCTTTCGTAAACGGTAAAGCCAAAGATGAAAGGATAACCCGAGGCCAGACAGCCTTGCATTTGCGAGAGCGATGGGACCAACCGTTGATAGCTCACGGCGGTGTGCTTGGCTGCTTCCGCGTAGCAGGCAGCGGACGGTTTGGTTTTGAACTTGGCAATAAGATACGGCCACATCGGCTCGGGACAGGTGCCTTGTTTGGCAACGGTCTTGATCCCGTCGCGGAGCATGGCGCCGGCGTCGGTATTGACGGTGCCTTCGATGACGCGCTCGTTGTAGTAAATGAAGAGACGCGACGGGACGAAGATTTGCGGGAGCTTCTCCTTCATCTGGTCGAACTCGATGGCGCCGCCGATGGCATTGCTGGTGCAACTTCCCAACTGGCCCTGATCGTAAACCGGCGGGCATTGTTTGCGCAGATCGACCCTGGGCGGCAAGGCGCGCAGGAAAGCGGGTGGGGCGGCGTAAAGGAAATCGCGCTGATCCGGGATGTCGGGGATCCAGCCATAGCGTTTGATTTTTCTGATGCGGGTTGTGATCGGCGTTGATGATCGCTTGCCAGAAGGGCCGCGGCCAACGACCGCGGCTACAGAACGTTTGCGGGCGGTGCGGCGTTTTTTCGGCATGGGGAGAGGTTAGCCCGGACAAAACCGATTACGAGCATGAGTACCGCGTAAAAGGGTTTCGCCCTCACGCGGCTAATTTTTTTTGGAAATGGTAAGGCGAATTTCGTTGCGGCCCGCGAAATTGTGATTGAGTTCGTTTTTTGTTTGTGCGAAAACGGACTTGTTCCTGGGTCGGTTACGCGCCCCACCGGACGGATTCAATAATCCGCCTGACACGCGGCCGACCCGGTGAACGTTTTTGTCCGAGCCGGACTGGCGGTCCGAGCTCTCCACGGCGAGTCTTCGACCGGACAGGCAGTCCGAGCCGGACTGGCTTAGACGCACAGAAGTGCGTGCCTCCGCATACGTCAGACATTCGCGGTCGCCTGATGTAGGGGCATTTTGGACTGCGGTGGGAAGCGCAGCGGCACACCGCTTTGCTTAGCTCAGCTTTCGCAGGAATCGCGAATCACTTTACGCTCTGCGCGCTTGGGGATGACACCGGGGCGAAAAAGCGCCGTCGCCGCTTCGCTTTGCCGGCGCAGTCCAAAAGGAGGAAGCGCCGTTGGCGCTAAACGCATGCGGAATCGCCCCTTCCAGTTAACCGCGTTGGCCGAGAAGTCGGTGGATGGTATGCCGCAGGCGTTCCCAATCGACTGGTTTGGTGAAATGCTCCGCGAAGCCGGCCGCTTTGGCCGCGGCGATATCACTGTCCGCTCCGAAACCGCTGAGGGCAATTCCACGCAACTGGCCGGAATCGCCCAGTTCGCCCATCAAATCCAGGCCGCTGCCATCTGGCAAACCGAGGTCGCTGATCACGAGTCGAAAACGACGTTTGGCCGCCAGATCGCGCGCGCTGGCGAGAGTCGATGCGTACCCGACCTGATACCCGGCATTTTCCAGCATCCGGCGCAACGCCCGCGCGGTATCCTCATGGTCTTCCACAAGCAAGATTTCTGCGCCGTCCTTGGCGCTGCCGTCGTGATCGAGCGGGTAAGCCGGGCCTTCGAGCAACGATGTTTCCATCGCTTTCAATTTAATGGTGAAAGTGGCACCGGTACCTCGACCTTCGCTCCGCACCGAAATTTTCCCGCCATGCAAATCGATAACGCGTTTTGAAATGGCGAGACCGAGACCGAGTCCGCCGTAGCGATTGGTTACCCCGCTCCCGCCTTGTTCGAAGGCGTCGAAAATGCGCGGCTGCAGTTCGCGATTGATCCCAATCCCGGTATCGGTGAAATCGATGATGATGTAATGCTCGGCGTCATTGCGTGTGCTGATGCGGAGCTGGCCGCGGGCGGGAGTAAATTTAACCGCATTCTTGATGATGTTCCAAAAAACCTGCTGCAAGCGGGCGGCATCGGCCCAGCAATGATG
>QHRJ01000198.1 GCA_003220075.1 Verrucomicrobiota bacterium | reverse complement strand
GCGCAACGGGATCCTTCGACTTCGCTGCGCTTCGTTCAGGACCACGAGCGGTGAAGCTTTGCGATCTGACGCAGTTCTATTCGCCATTGAGTGGCGGAGTGAAACGCTATGTGCATGAAAAAATCGCATACATTCAAAGCGGGACCACGGACGAACATGTGCTCGTCGTTCCAGGATCGAAAACGGAATGCGTGACCAGCGAACGCTCGCGGATTTATTTTATTCATTCTCCGCTCATTTCGAGAAGATCTCATTACCGCGCCCTGATTAACCTGCGGGCGATCGAGCAAATTCTGGAGCGTGAACGGCCGGATTTGATCGAATCAGGTGACCCATATCAGGTGGCATGGAAAGCGATTGCCAGCGGCGAAGCGCTGCGCATCCCAGTGGTCGGATTTTATCACTCGCATTTCCCGGAAGCGTACGTCCGCAGTGCCGCGAAATTTCTTGGCCAGACCGCGGGCGAGGCGATGATGGATTTCACCCGGCGTTATGTGCGCAATCTCTACAATTCATTCCAGGCCACACTGATTCCATCCGCTCGCCTGGGTGATGTGCTCACGAAGTGGGGAGTGGAAAATGTCCGCGCGGTGAATCTCGGCGTGAACACCACAGTTTTTTCGCCCTCGCTCGATGACACCGCCGCAACGCGCGCAGAGCTGGATCTGCCTGCGTCGCGTCGGCTGTTGCTCTACGTCGGCCGGCTGGCGAAAGAAAAAAATACCGAGTTGCTCTTTCGCGCCTTTGTCAGTCTGAACGGAAACGCGCCCCACGATTTTCATCTATTGGTCATTGGCGATGGACCAGAGCGTGGCGATCTCGCCGAGCTGCAAGGGCGTTGCCCAAATGTCACCTGGATTCGTTATTGCACCGACTCGGCCGATCTCGCCCGCTATTATCGGGCGGCCGATTTGTTCGTTCATCCAGGGACCCAGGAAACCTTTGGCTTGGTCGCTTTGGAAAGTCAGGCTTGCGGGACTCCGGTGGTCGGCATTCGGGGGAGCTACATGGACCGGATTATTCTGCACGATCAGGAATCGTGGGCGGAGGAGGAGACGCCCGAATCCCTGGCCCGCACGATCGAAGCCGCCTGCTCGCGCAATCTGCCACGACTGGGGGCGCGCGCTTCGAGGCTGGCCGGGGAGCGCCTTTCCTGGCCGCGGGTGTTCGAACGTTTGTTTTACATTTATCGCGAAGTTTGCTTTAACTATAGGAAACAACGCTGAATGGACGACGCGTCGCAGTACTCAATTCGCAGTTATCAAGCGACTGATCGCGCCGCTATCCGCAAGCTTTGCTGCGACACGGGCTTTCTCGGCCATCCGATTGATCCGGTTTTCCAAGATCGCGAACTCTTCGCCGATTTTCTAACCACGTATTACACAGATCACGAACCGGAATCCTCTTTTGTTCTGGAAATTGACGGGGAGATCCGTGGCTACCTGCTGGGCTCACGCAAACCGTTGCAGCATCAGCTCTACTCTTTTGGGCATACGATGGCCCTGTTTTTCAGTGCCCTCTGGCGCTATCGCGGTTACAACGAGCGCTCGCGCAAATTCATTCGCTGGGTCATCGGCCACGGCTGGCACGAGGTTCCAGCTGCGCCCAGATCGGTTCCGCATTTTCACATCAACCTGCTGCCGGACGCCCGAAAAGTTTCCACGACCCGCGCCCTTATGAGCGCGTACCTGAATTACCTTTATCGATTCGGCGAGCGCCGCGTCTATGGCCAGATCGTGACTTTTGAAAATCGGCGGGGCGAAAAGCTCTTCGAGCGTTACGGATTCAAAGTATTGAACCGGGCCGAGATCACGAAATGGAAGGCTTTTTATCCGAAATCCGTCTATCTCAGCACCGTGATCAAGACTCTCGAAACGGCCGGGCCACTTTCCGCGTACTCGCCGGGAAACGTAAAGCGCTTGATCAACTTTCGCGCTCGCCGCGAATGAATTGTTCGACGCACCGATGCGCTTCGTCATCGGTCATTTGCACCGGCGGACGTTTCGAAAAATAGGCGGAGGGCGAGTGGAGGGCGCCGCCGATGCCGCGGTCGAGCGCAAGTTTGCAGCAACGAATCGCGTCGATAACGATGCCAGCAGAATTGGGCGAGTCTTCGACCGACAGTTTGAGGTCGAGCTCCATCGGGATGTCGCCGAAGAGGCGCCCTTCAACCCGAATGAAACAGATCTTATTATCGCGCTGCCATGGTACGTAATCGCTTGGACCGATATGAATATTTTCGTCGGCCAGGCGTTCTCCCATGACCGATTGCACAGCTTCGGTCTTCGAAGTTTTCTTCGAGGTCAGCCGCGTTCGATTGAGCATGTTCAAGAAATCGGTGTTACCGCCGGTGTTCAGCTGATAGGTCCTGACCACCTTGACACCGCGCCTGCGGAAGAGATCGACAATGGTACGATGAAGCACCGTTGCGCCCATCTGAGCTTTGATGTCGTCCCCGACGACAGGTAAGTTTTTGTCGGCAAAACGCTTCGCCCAAACCGGATCGCTGGCGATGAAGACCGGAATATTATTAACAAAACCGAGGCCGGCTTCCAGAGCGCAACTGGCGTAGAAACGCGTCGCCTGCTCCGAGCCAACCGGAAGATAATTGACCAGCATCTCGGCCGCAGAATCACGCAATTCTTCGATGATCTGCTCACGAGTGGATTCTTTCTCCAAGGGCAGGAAAGTGCGCAGTGGATCCTGGTCGCGCATGTGCTCGGCAAAACTGTCGAAAACACAGCCCATTTTCACGATTGCGCCGGTTCGCTGGATTTTATCGCAAAAAATCTTCGTGCAGTTCGGCGGGGAAAAAATGGCCTCGCTCGCATCGAGTCCCACCTTGCGGCGATCGATATCAAAAGCGGCAACTACTTCGATGTCCTGAGGCTGGTAAGAGCCGATGCGACGGTGCATGAGGCCGGTACTGCTTCCGTTGCCGTTGGACCCGCGGTAAAAATTGATTCCCTGGACGAGAGAACTGGCACAGTTGCCCATTCCGACGATAGCGATTCGGATTTTGCTCATTCGGTAAGCGCGACTCTATGCGCAGTGCGTTCGCGCGCGCAAGTGACAAGTTTCAGATTTTCAATGGTTAGGCCCTCATTGACGTGAAGGTTAAAGGCCCCAAAGCGTTGATACGCGTGCCAAAAGCCGTCGCAGCGGGGGAATTTTGTTGAAAAAACTCGTCTGGCCGAGGAGATAAGACGGATCATGTCCGCACGCGTTCTGGCGTTTGTTGTGGCTTGCGCCTGCGTTTCTGCAAGCGCTGAGAATCTGGCTGCGGCGCCGCCTTCCTATGATGTCGATCAAGCGGTGGCGGTGGCGCTGGCGCAGAATCCCGAAATCGTGATTGCGCGCAAGAAGGTGGTGGGAGCACATGGCGGTTTCATTGAAGCGCGTTCGGGCTTTCTGCCATCGCTAACCTCCAGCGGGTTGTACGACAAACGACAGACTCAAAGCGAGACGAACCTCCGACAGGAAGATTACAATGCAATATTGCGCCTCGACCAGAACCTTTACACCGGCGGGGCAGTTACCAGCCAGGTGGCAATCGCCCGGTTGAACATCGACAAGGCAAACTACGAGCTTCAGGAAATTGCCAGCCGCGTGACGATGGATGTGCGAATCGCCTTTAACGAACTCCTGCTGAACCGGGCAAAGGTCCACGTGCGCGAAGAATCCGTGCGAGTTTTAGACGAGGAACTTAAGAACCAGCAGGAACAATTGAGCGCCGGCATTGTTGGTAAATTGAACGTTCAACGAGCCGAGGTGACCCTGGCCAACGAGCGTCCAGAACTCTTCAATGCACAGACTGAATTGAAAAACTCCTACCTGCGATTAGCAGAACTTTTCGGCACCGACGTGCGCCCGGGAGCCCAGGCGGCGCCATTCGAGATTTCGGGCGAATTGCAATATCGGCCCAATCATCCTGACCTAAACAACTGCCTGGCACGGGCTGACGCGAATCGGTCGGTTATCAAAGCCCGGCAGAAAGATATCGAGATCGAAGACCGCCAGTATGTTCTGGACCGCAGCGCGTCGCGTCCACATGTCCGCGCTTTTTCCGGGTATGAAGTTTACAGTGAGCGCGACCCCGCCGTCGGTCCAGAATTTAACTATGGGGGGGTGGTAGGGATAAACGCTACGTGGAACATCTTCGACGGGTTCGCGACGAAAGGACGGATGCAGGCGACACGCGCCCGTCGCCAGGCAGCAGTGGAAGCTTTGGCGGCGGCGCGGCGAAGCGTTGCCTCAGAAGTGCGCAGTGCATTTTTCGATCTTCAACAAGCCGAGCGCGTACTCGAAAGCGAGACCAAAAATGTGCAGACGGCAGACGGGGCACTCGAGATGGCCAAAGGCAATTTCGCT
>QHRJ01000197.1 GCA_003220075.1 Verrucomicrobiota bacterium | reverse complement strand
GTTCCAACGTAGGTTTCGCCGCCAATGCCGAAGCCGTAACTGTGCAATCCTTTTCCGAGGACGAAGTTGACGCCGTACCACGCCATCAAGACCGCAAGAAAACAAACCACGCTCGCGACGACGAGACCGAATTCGGTCCACCAACCGGCGAGACGTCCGTGCAAAGTGGTGATGTAACAGAGCAGCGCGATCAGGGCCCAGGTTTCTTTCGGGTCCCAACCCCAGAACCTTCCCCAGGAATAATTCGCCCATACGCCGCCGAGAATGGTGCCGGCGGCAAGAAGGAGAACGCCGAGTTGCAGAACGCGATAGAGCCAGAAATGCATCGGCGCATCCGCCCGCGCCCCGCGCGGATTGCGGGCATAACGGAAAAGTAAAATGTGACCGAAAGCGCAGGCCAGAAGAAAGGCCGCATAACTAAGGGTGATTGTCAGTACATGAATCGTTAGCCAAAAATTATCACGCAAAACAGGAACCAGGGGATCGATGCTTGCCGGCATCGCGATCGGCATTTGGTGAACGAGCAAAAGCGCGACCAGCGTGGCCGGCAACGATGCCAGCAAATAGATCGGCGTCCGATATCGCGCAAAAAAGATCATCCCGAAAAATGAGGCGGCGAACGAGACCCAGATGATCGATTCATACATGTTCGTTACCGGCGGGCGGCCGCCGATCAGGCAGCGCAACACAATTCCCGTGGCGTGAAAGGCCAGGCCGACGAGCGCGATGACGACGCCAAAATTGCGCAAGACACGCCCGCGCTTGCGCAGATGCGCAATCAGCAAAAGCAGAAACCCGAGTCCGTAAAGCCAGATAGCGCGATAAAATCCTTCGAAATGATTATAAAAATATTCCAACTGCAGATTCGATTCGGTTGGATAGATCGATGGCGAAAGCACTCGCAATGTTTCCCGCAGCTGACTGGCCGAGCGACTGAACTTGAATGAATCGGCTTGGCTGTAAGCGGTCATCATTTCCTGCAAAGACCCCCCGGCAGCGGCGAATTGCGATTCATTATAGTAAGAAGCGATGGCCGAAGGCTCAGGCGGCGCCCATGAATCCGTTTCTTTTCTTGGCGACGGCACGATCAATAGCGCGCTCCCATCCATCACCCGCGCGAAAAGTACCAGCCGATCGCTCACACTCAAGGCTTCCTGTTGCACCCGATTGAGCGGTTTCTCGAACCGTTTGCGCTCACGGGCCTCGTTCGCAATCCGTGGCAACTCAGCCGCTCCGGTCAATTGCGCAAAAGAAAAACGGCGCTGTGTTTTCTCCAGGCCAAGTTGCTCTTTTAATTCGCCGAAGGAGACCAGCACCATCGGCTCCTCTTTCCAATCGCGCGTTTCCAGCACGGCTGAGAGAAGAAAATCATTCGGCGTCCACTGGCGCCCGGCTTTGTCCGTATAACTCGAGCGCCCAGTCAGCTGAATTAACGTCTGTCTCGCGAACGTATCGATCGGTTTGCGACGGCCATTATCCTGAATCGCGAGGAGGCCAAACTCCTTGAAATCGAGGCCACGGGTGTCAGGTGTAACCGGCTGTTGGGCGCTGCTGATTCCTGCCATGAGCAAGCTTACAATCAAAGCCGGGACGCAGGAAAAGGGACGCATGCGCCCGCAATCTAACTACGGTCGAGGAGCGCGACAAATCGGATGGTGGGAGCGATCAAAGCACGCCAATGGCGCGCGAAATCAGAACGATGACGATCGTCAACGAGATACAGATTTGGGCCATGGTCAGAAGCTTTGCCCAGCGCGCCAGCAGCGGGGCGTCAGTGGGACCAAAGGTCGAACTTTGCGTAAGCGCGATGAAGAGATAATCGACGAAGCCGGGCCGCCACCCGTCAATGTGAAAACGGCCGCGCTCGATTTTTTCGATCTGCATCTGCGGGAAAACGAAACTGCGGCTGCCGAATTCGCGCCTTTGCTGGCGAAGGGTCGGCCCGCCGCCGTCCAGCCGCCAGTACCAAACCGCGAAGACGAGGACGTTTGTTAACCATAGCTCGGCCCCGGAACACAACAGCGCGACCGGTGCTGTTTTGTGTGACGGCACGGCCGCGACGAGCAGGCCAACCGACGCGATCAGTGCCAGGGTGATTACGCTACTGATGATAATGCCAAGCGCGCGGTTCAAGGAGTGTTTGCCCATGCGATGAGCGACAACGGTCGGCGCGATCAAAACTACGATGAAAACGGGGAGTGCCCATTTCGGGCCGACGATCAGCGCTCTTGGTAACGCCACATAAATTCCACCAACGGCGAGCAAGGCCAGCACCGCCTGCCAACGCGGTTCCGGTTTGTCGATTTTCTCGACTGGTTCGACCACGTCACCGGTATAGCACGCGTCGATTGATTCGCGAATTGCGATTGGTCGCTGGGAGTCTGTCCGCCACCATTCAGCCGAAACCTTAAACCATACCAAGCTGAGTGGAAACGTGGCAGGGGTAAGGTTAAAGACGGCCATGATCCGTCATACCTTTGTCGCGACAGTTCTCCTTGCCACGGTCCGATTTGTCGGCGCAGCGGATTATCCCGCACCGGCGGAAAGCGATTACACGATTCGCGATTTCAAGTTCACCAGTGGCGAAACGCTACCGGAGTTGCGCATCCATTACCGTACCCTGGGGAAGCCTGAGAAAGATACGCAGGGAAAAACGACGAACGCAGTGCTGGTTATGCATGGGACGACTGGAAGTGGCGCGCAATTCATTCGCCCGGAGTTTGCCGGCGAACTTTTCGGCGCTAGTCAGCCGCTCGATGCCACGAAATTTTTCATCGTCTTGCCGGATGGAATTGGTCACGGCAAATCGAGCAAGCCGAGCGATGGTTTACGTACGAAATTTCCGCGCTACGGCTACCGCGATATGATCGATGCGCAGTATCGATTACTAACTGACGGCCTTAGCGTGAATCACGCGCGGTTGGTGATGGGAACGTCGATGGGCGGGATGCACACCTGGCTCTGGGGCGAAACGCATCCCGATTTTATGGACGCGCTTATGCCGCTGGCAAGTTTGCCCACGCAAATTTCCGGACGGAACCGCGCCTGGCGTCGCATCATCATCGATGCCATCCGCAATGATCCGGGATGGAGCGGCGGTGAATACAAAATGCAACCGCCAAGTCTGCGCACTGCCGCCGAAATGCTTTGGTTTATGAGCAGCAACCCACTGTTGCGACAAAAAGAAGCACCCACCCTCGCGAAAACGGATGAAGTTCTGGATAAATTCGTCGCCGAAACCGTGAAGGCCGACGATGCCAACGATGTCCTTTATGCGCTGGAAGCGTCGCGCGATTACGATCCCGGTCTAGACCTTGAAAAAATTCGCGCACCATTGCTTGCGATCAATTCCGCGGATGACCTGATCAATCCTCCCGAGCTCGGAATTCTCGAGCGCGAAATCAAACGCGTTCCACATGGCCGCACACTAGTAATCCCGTTAAGCGACAAAACGCGCGGTCACGGCAGCCACACCAGCGCGGCGTTGTGGAAAGACGAGCTCGTCCGTTTGCTAACGGAATCGGAAAAGTAATCGCGCTAATTTGGTCGGGCTCGCGCCGGCGCGTTACTTTGCCGGAATCCAGGCAGTTGGCATCAGCGAAGCGAAGTTCACCAGCGCTTCCTTGAATCGAAAGCTTTGGCGGGAAAGGGTATCTATGAGATAACTTGGAATGCGAAGCTGGCTTAGCTCTCTCTTCTCTACCGTGATCATCGGTTGCGGACGAATCGCCGCGGCCGATGCGTCGTTCGATATCATCATAAAAGGCGGAACGGTTTACGATGGAAGCGGCGGGGGAGGTCACGTCGCCGATGTCGCGATTCGTGGTGATCGTATAGCCGGCGTAGGCGACTTCGCCAAGGCGTCCGCGAAGAAGATAGTTGATGCGCGCGGTCTCGCGGTTGCGCCCGGTTTCATCAACATGCTCTCCTGGTCAACCGAATCGCTCATTCAGGATGGGCGATCGCAAAGCGAGATTCGTCAGGGTGTAACCACCGAAATCATGGGCGAGGGAGAATCGATGGGCCCATTAAATGATAGGATGAAAGCGCGGATCGTTCGCGAACAAACGGACATCAAGTTCGCGATCAAATGGAACACCTTGGCGGAATATCTGCGTTATTTGGAAAAGCGCGGCATTTCGTGCAATGTCGCCTCCTTCCTCGGCGCCACCACCGTACGCGAGTACGTCATCGGATTGGAGGACAAACAACCAACCCCGGAACAGCTCGACCAGATGCGCGAGCTCGTGCGCACGGAGATGGAAACGGGCGCGCTCGGCATTGGCACCTCGCTCATCTATCCTCCGGCATTTTATGCGAAAACCGAAGAGCTCATCGAGTTGTGTAAAGTCGCCGCCAAATACCAGGGCAAATACATCTCCCACATGCGCAGCGAGGGAAATCAATTGTTCGAAGG
>QHRJ01000196.1 GCA_003220075.1 Verrucomicrobiota bacterium | reverse complement strand
GACAATTGTTTCATGAATATCTCAGAGAGTTCCTTGTCCAGCGCTTTGCCTTTGTAGATCGCTTCCAGCAACCGCGTCATTTCCTGTGGCGTGGAAACGTTTTCGTCCCCTCGCCGCGCCGCCGCGATATCCATCATCTTCCGGCGCAACATCGTTTTCGTCAGGCCGAGATTTCGCAATGTCGCGTTCACGTTTTGCATTCCCACGCGATCGATCAGGATATTCGCCGCGGCGTTGTCACTCACCGCGACCATGAACTGCGCGAGATCGCGATTGGTCAGGCGCGTCACGCCTGGCGTAAGACCCGTCATGATCTGACTGCCATCGACCAAATTCTTTGCCTCGAATGTGTAAATGTCGTCCAGCTTCGCTTTCCCCGGCGTTCCGCCGCGCGCCTGCTGCTCCTGCCGATATAACTCCAGCAGAATCGCGATCTTGATCGAGCTCGCTGTCGGAAAAACGTGACCCGCATTTTTCAGGATGGCGCGGTCATCCGTAAGATCGACAATCGAAATACCCATTACTCCATCGAATCGCTCCGTGATTTCATCGATGTGCGCCTCCAGTTTTTTCCAAAACAAATCGTCAGTCCCGCCTGCAGGCGAAGACTTTTGTTCCGCAAAGACGCTGCCGAACAGTGCAGCTGTAACCGCGACTATTGTTGCACCGATCCGAGTCATTCGGTCTCGCGATTTTCGCGCACTTCGGCTAATCTTTTTCGAGCGCACGCTCGAGCATGAACCACGCGGGATTGAGATGGGCGAGGGGAGCTTTCATCTTTTCCAGCTCCGCCGCCGGACCATGAACTTCGAACCGGATGAGATCGGCCATGGTGAGCAGTTCCGCGAGCGGTGCGCCGACGTTGTCGAGATGCGCGAGCGCGCCTTCGGCGTCGGTGTAACCTTCGCGACAAAAAATTTCGTTGCCGTTGACGGTAAACTCGTAGAAGAGATTCTTTTTCTCAGTCGTCGTTTTCTCGACGAACCGCAGGAGTCCGGCTCTGACTGTCTCCAGTTTCCCGGGATGCACTTTAAAATAGGGATGAATACTGACGAAGGTTGAGAGCGCGCTCATGTTCGGAAAGTGGACTGCTCGTGCGACCGTGTCGAGCCGTTGCGCGACCTCCGACCTGATAACCGATAACGGCGTCAGCCTTATGGCTGCGCCAAATCGCGCAGGATTTCCTCGGCCGCGGGCGTCAGTTGATCGAGGATCTGTTGCGAATCAGCATCCACTCGGATCCAGATATAATCCGAACTGTTGCCTTGTTTTTCATGCGGCAGAATGTTCGGCATGACCGCTTCCTTGCGAATGACGGGACGACCTTCGACGATAGTCTTGTAGCTGCGCCAGGTAACTTTCGTGTCCTTGACTACAAATGACGATTCGGTCGCTCCGGCGACAGTCTCGGGATTGAGCGCGCCGCCTGGCTGAAAGATAAAATAGATGCAGTTGAAATGTCCGGCCGACATTTTGCCGTCGATCCGGTACTGTCCCTTGCCGAACTGCGAGAGATCATAAAACCCATCTGGTAACATCAACGGCGTTGTGCAATCCGCTGGTTTCCACTGAATCGCGGAACGCTTTCTAGTTTGTCCCTGACAAATGGCGAACGCCACGAGCAGCGCGATCGCCAGAAATAAGCCTTTCTTTCCCGCCGCGCCGGTCTTACCACGCCGACGCCTTGTGCATAGGAGGACGCTTTTTGAGGGTGGGTTCAGTTGGCCTTTCCTATTCAGGTTAACCGGGCCCCGGATTGTAGAGGTCTCGTCAGGTTTGGCGAGCCGCCGTCGCATAGCGGCGACCTCGAGCCGGCGCTTAGCGAAAGCGGACGTCGCGATAATGCGACAAATTTCACGTATTATTAAGATACAACCCCACCGTTTCTTCAGCTGTTGGTTTTTGCGTGCGTGTGGCCGCTCCGGCTGCTAAGAACGTATTTGGTGCACTCAAAAGCGCATTACCTGTTTATCTATGAAAATGAGGTTCAACAAGGACCGTTTCCGCCCACAGTTGTGCAGCGGATGTTGCGAGATGGTGAGATTACCGAAGCTGCGTTTGTCTGGCGCGAAGGCCTGGCGGAATGGCAGCCGGTCAACTCTGTTCTGCCGCGACTCGCATCGATTCGCCAAAAGGAGTATTTGAAATTTCTTGGTGAGCCAATCCCACGCGGAATGACATTCGAGGAGGCGCAGCAACGGCTTGATACCTTAGTTGCGAACAATCCGGCAAAGAAACTCGCACTAGATCGTTGGGACGTTCTCGCAAAGAAGCGCGATGAACTCGCAAGCTACTTCGAACGGGCAGAAATGAAATGCCCGATTTCGGATTTTGAGGCCGTGGTAGCTCTCGAATCAATTGAAGCGGTGCACCCGAACGACTTCGCGTCTATTCCCTCGTACGAAATCGCGAGGTTCTTCAAGGCGCATCGCGACCATCGCTCTTGGGAAGATCACCCGGCAACTGATGCGCAAAAGGCAGTTCTACGCTCGAAACGAATTCCATATAATGGCCTAACGAAAAAGCAGGCGAGCGATCTGATCGAGACGATCTATAACGGCGCGACCGAAGGACAAGTGAGACGACTCCAATTCTATGGCATTAACTGCGAAGGCCTAACAAAAAAGGAAGCGTGTGTAATTATAGACGACTACATCGCCACTCATCCTGACGCCGAGAACGATTATCAGCGTTGGAAGATGAATGGCTGCCCTTCGATCAACAATTCGTGCGGGGCGCCACCCGAGCGGTGTAGCTTCGGCCTCGGGAAGCTGATCCAGAAGCTTTTTCAATAGCGTGCGTACTCCCGATAAATTTCAGCTCGGCTCACAACAATCACTGTCGATAGTAAGCTCTGACCCTCATGTGCCCTTTATCGCAAAGGCGCGGAGTTCGATTGGGCACGCGCGACGCGCTGGATCACGCCGCTGCTGCGCGAGCTACTCGATCGGCCGATCGAGCCCGGTCTTTTTTATAATGTCAATCTTCCTCTCCTACCGGCCGGCGTGCCGGACCCTGAGGTCATTTGGTGTCCGCTCGATCCGAAACCGCTCCCATTGAATTATCGGCACGAAGAAGAGACCGGCTTGTATTACGCGGGCGACTACAACCTCCGCGGCCGCACGCCGAAGGCTGATGTCGATGTTTGCTTTAACGGCAACATCGCCGTCTCCCGGGTGAAATTATTGTAGGACCGAGACAGGTCCGACCGCTCGTCGGCTGCTAATGGCAGTTCGAGAGGAACAGCCGTGTACGGCTAACAAGATAGCGTGCTCCGCAGCATGAGGCGAGCGCAACCAGCATCAACGTGAAGGTAGAGCCTGCATCTGGAATGCTAGATCGCCCTTGCACAATCAACAAAACGTCCTTCGGAGTAGTTCGCTCAGTGAAGAAAAGTCCACCGGAAAGGGTGGGAAATTCAATATTGGAAAAGTTTCCGGTCAGGCCAGAACTCGTTAGAATCGTAAACACATCTCCCGCATGGGCCGTGTAACCATCGAGGGTGACGTCGAGTGTGCCATCGAGACTCGCCAAGTCGGACACTGCAAGCAGGTCAGAGGACGATAAACTCTGAACCGCGATGTCGAACACACCGCTGTTGCCTTGCGAATAGTTTCCGACGTGTAGGACGCCTGCAGGAGCAATATTTCCGAAGTTAGTCACACTTCCGGTTACTGTGCCGTTACCCTCAATCCTCCCAAGACTCCACACTGTTGTAGTCTGAGCGTTCACAGTTCCGCCGTTCTCGATACGCAGAGTGCCCGTACCGGCCGCTCCGCTTTCGCTGCCACCTACGAACAGATTGCTGCTGTTAGTCCACGTTGAGTTCGTTCCGTCAACAACCACAGCGCCCACAGACTTGCCCGCCTCGAAACCACCGTATCCAATGTATCCGTTGTTGTTCGAAACCTTGCCTCCATGAGTGATGGAGAGCGCTCCCGTGCCTGCGTCAGTTCCGATGAAGAGATCGCCGCTGCTCGTCCATGTTGAGCCTGCGCCATCAACGGTTACAGATCCAATGCCTTCAGCACCACCAACTATAGCGTATGAATTTGAAACGGTAGCGCCATCTAAGATGCGAACACTTCCCACAGTTCCTGCAAAACCGTCAGCGATCGCAAGTGGCCCACCATTTACCCAAGTCGAACCAGCACCGCTTAC
>QHRJ01000195.1 GCA_003220075.1 Verrucomicrobiota bacterium | reverse complement strand
ACGCAGTGTAGGTGCCGCGTTTGAGTTGGACGTGCAACACTTTGGTCTCGTTCGGCTGCAGATCGACCATAAATTTGTGGGTTCCGTCCTTCCCGCGAACCACGAAGTTGTGTTTTTCGTTCCCGGCATTCTTAACCACGAACGCAGTCTTGCCTGGTTCCAAGCTCGTCGGCATGTCGATCTTGTCGTTAGACAACGTGACGTCGACGCGCCGCGCATCTGGATCGGGCGTCACCGCATCGACCACTTTGTTAACCACCTTTTTGGTGCCCTTGACTACTTTTTTTCCGACATTTTTGGCTGTCTCGGCCGCGTCCTCGGCCACGTCGGTTGCCTTTTCGACCGGACCCTCCGCCCAGACAACACCAAGGGACAGAGCGACCGCGATAATAGTTGAAAGCGAAAGTTTCATAGTACTAAAGATATCGTATGCAGCCTGCCAGTTAGCCGCCCAAGTTACAACGCTTGATTACTTAATCTTCTTCTTAGCCGCCGATGATGGTCGTCTTACAGCGCCTATTTGTCATGTCGAGCGAAAACGCCAGTCCGGCTCGGATCGAGACATCTCTAAATATCCTCCTGAAGCAGTTAGAGATGGAAAGCTTGGCCTCGCCGACAATGTCGGCTGCGTTGCAGCCTCAGCTCCGCTCGGAATGACAAAAAGCGCTATTGATTTTCGTAAACGACTTCACCACCGATGACCGTCATCTTGCAGCGCGTTTTCAGGATCTCCGATGCGGGAATTTTCATGATATCGGTCGAGAGAACGGTAAAATCAGCGAGCTTGCCGACTTCGATTGAGCCTTTGTCGTTTTCTTCAAAGGCGGCGTAAGCGGCATTGATGGTGAACATTTTTAGCGCTTGCTCGCGCGAGACAGCTTCCTCGGGATGCCAGCCTTCACCTGATTCGCCCTTGATACTTTTACGGGCGACCGCGGCGTAGAATTCGATCATCGGCTCGCCGCGCTCGACCGGGGCGTCGGAGCCGCCGCAAATGACTGCGCCCGATTTGAGCAGACTATTCCAAGCATACGCGCCGGCGAGTCGCTCCATTCCAAGCCGTGACGACGCGAAAAACAAATCGCTGATCGCATGCGAGGGTTGCATCGAAGCGATGACACCAAACTTGGCGAAACGCGGAATATCTTGTGGGCTTAAAATCTGCGCATGCTCAACACGCCAACGCGGTTCGTGAATTTTTCGCTCAGCAGGCGGCACGGCTTTAAACGCTTGCTCGTAAAGATCGAGAATCAGCCGATTAGCGCGATCGCCGATCGCGTGCGTTTCGACTTGAATCCCGCGGCGCAAGGAATCTTCAAACATTGGCTTCAGCTCTTCCGGTTTCTGCGTGAGGAAACCGGAGCTGTCGGCTTTGTCTGAATAGGGCGCGAGCAAGGCCGCGCCGCGCGAACCGAGCGCACCATCGAAAATCACTTTGATTGTGCGCTGGGTGAATCGATGATCGAATGCATTCAAAGTCGCGCCATTTTTCAGCAGTGCGTTGGCGGCTTCACCGGGACCGTAGGCTGCATTGATCATGCGCAGTTTCACTTTTCCGGCAGCGTAGTCGCGCCGGATGATTTCCTGATCGGACAACTCACTGCCGGCGTTTTGAATCTCGCACCAACCGAGCTCGATCTCGCGTTTGATGCCAAGGAGCAGCGCTTGCTCGCGCTTGGCGTCGCTTGGCGGCGGGATATTTTTTGCGACCAAGTCCATTGCATTATCGAGCAGCATCCCAGTGGGCTCGCCGGTCCTGGGATCTTTCAAAATTTCGCCGCCGAACGGATTTGCCGTTTCACGCCTAACCGCCGCAATTTTCAGCGCAGCGGAATTTGCCACCGCAGCGTGACCATCGGCGCGGGTGAGGAAAACAGGATTGTCCGGTGCGATTTTATCGAGATCATCGCGGGTTGGAAATTGGGGCGGCTTCCAGAACGTTTCAATCCAGCCGCGGCCGGTGATCCATTTGTCGCGCTCCGTTTGCGCGACGCGCTCCTTGACCTTCGCGAGAAAATCTTCGCGGGTGTTTGTGCCCTCGAGATTCAAAGTCATCTCGCGCTCACCGATTCCGAAAATGTGGCAATGCGAATCAGTCAAACCGGGCAAAACGGTTTTGCCTGCGAGATCAACAATGTGCGTTTTGTCGCCCCGGAATTTTTCGGCATCCGCATTTGTTCCAACGAAAATAATGCGATCGCGATGGACTGCGATTGCTTCGGCGTGTCGTTGCTTTTCGTTAACGGTGTAGATGTTTCCGTTAATGAAAATTCTATCGGCCGTTTCCGCGTCGGCGGTAATGCCGCTCACGAAAAGCAGGATAGCAACGACAGCGCGCATCACGGGACTCTTTTCTGTCATTCCGAGCGAAAATGCCAGTCCGGCTCGGACCGAAAATTTTTTTTGCCAAGCGGTGGCGTGTTTATAGAATCAGCGCACACTGTTTCGGCAGCGCGTGCAACCTTACCCATTTGCTCATCTGAACCCGCCACGACTTTTCGCCAGTTTTATCATCGAGAAAAATTGGCGGTGGCGGATCAGTTTGAAACCAAGGCGCTAACTTTATGGCGAACTTTTTCCCGCGCTGGTCAAATTGGTTGCCGCTCAAGCTGGCCATTTGCAGCGTGGTGATTGTTTGCGGTCTTACCGCCGGCACCTGGTATTACGTTACCCCGAAATATACCAAGGTCGGTTATGAGCCGATCCAGCCGGTGCCTTTTCCGCACGACATTCACGTTTCCCAATTGGGGATGGATTGCCGTTATTGCCACAACTTTGTCGATGTCGCAGCGCAGTCTAATGTGCCGAATACGCAGACCTGCATGGCGTGTCACCAGCAGGTGCAAAAAGATAATCCGAAGCTCGAGCCGGTCCGGGACAGTTGGAAGACGGGCAAGCCGATTGAGTGGGTGTGGCTTCATCGCACGGTCGATTACGTCTATTATAACCACGCGGCCCATGTGAACCGGGGCATCAGTTGCTTCAGTTGCCACGGCGCCGTGAATCACATGCCAGTAGTATATATGGCCAAGCCTCACAGCATGGCGTGGTGTCTCGAGTGTCATCGGCATCCGGAAAATTTTTTGCGCCCGGAAGACCAGATCACCAATTTAGATTGGAAGCCGGAGGATGTGAACCCGGCCGAATTCGTTGCCAAGTACGGACAAACAAAAGACGCACGCGAAGATTGGTCGAAGAAGAAAAGGCTGACGCAACAAGAGATCGGACAGACTTTGAAAGAACGGTGGAACATTCAGCCGGCAGAAAATTGCCAGACATGTCATCGATGAAGGCTTCACCACACGTTGCGCAATGGAACACAGGTTTTCAGCCTGTGCGCCCAGCGGGCTTGCAGCCCGCTGCCGGTCGGACCGTGGGCGTTATTTCTTTTTCATTCTCAACAGGCGGAACGCCTGTTGGGCGCACAGGTCGGAGACCTATATGAAGCGCGTGTTTCAACATCCACCTGCACCCACTTCGGGGCGACGCTATTGGCGCAGCACGGATGAACTGGCCGACACGCCAGAGTTTCGCGAATGGCTGGAGCGCGAATTTCCTTCCAGTGCAGCGCAACTGAATGGCGACGAATGGTCGCGCCGGAGCTTTTTGAAACTAATGGGCGCGTCCGTCGCGCTGGCTGGATTTGGCGTCAGCAGTTGTCGCCGCCCGGAACTGCATCTGGTCCCGTTCACCAAAACGGTCGAGTGGACCATTCCCGGCAAATTCCTCTACTACAGCACGGCAATGCCACGACGGAACGGCGCGATTCCGCTCCTCGTCACGACGGTCGATGGCCGGCCGATCAAACTCGATGGCAATCCGCTGCATCCGGCGAGCAACGGTGCCAGCGATGTCTTCGTGCAGGCCACAATTAACGAGCTTTATAATCCGTTACGCGCAAAACGCATTGCCGAGAACGGCAAAACCAGCACCGCCGCCGCGTTTGAAAAATATCTGGGCGATTTGCGCAAGAAAATGGGGGACGGCGCGGGCTTGGCGTTTTTGGTTGAAGAAACGCATTCGCCCACGCGGGAAAGAATTCGCGGAGAACTAGAGAAAATCTTCCCGCGCATGCACTGGTGCGTCTACGATCCGTTGCGGAGCGAAGCGCAAAATTTCGCCACCCAAATCAGTTTCGGCGATAATTTGCGCCTCGTTCCGTTTTCGGCGTCGCGTCAGTTCGGCGAAGGACTCGATGAACCGGCTCTATGTCGTCGAGAACCGCTATACCCTCACCGGAGCGATGGCAGATCACCGGCTTCGTTTGCCGGTGAGCCAAATTCCGCTGATTGCACACGCAATTGCAACCAGGGTGGCGACAGCGACAAAAGATGCAGGCCTGGGTTCCGTCCTCGCCACCTTGCAGGTTCCCGCGGGAGCGGCGCAGTTCGACGAGCAATGGTTGAACGAAGCGGCAAACGATCTGGTTTCGAAATCGGGCGCCAGCCTGGTTTTGGCCGGCCCGCAACAGCCGGTCGTCGTTCAGTTGCTTGCTTACGGAATTAATTCTGCCCTGAAAAATGTTGGGAGTACAGTGTTGCTCCGGGAGCTTCGTCGAAATCCGCGCGATAACAGCATTCTCCAACTTGCGGGCGACATCGCGGCCGACCGGATCAAACAACTTTTCATCCTCGGCGCGAACCCTGTCTTCAATGCACCGCGTTCGATTGCCTACGATTCCGTAGGCAAGGGCTGGCTCGATTGGCCCGAGCTGCAAAAAAAGGTCCCGGACGTAGTCCGGCTGGGTTATTACGAAGACGAAACTTCCGCGCTTTGTCGCTGGAATCTCCCCGCCTCACATTTCCTGGAATCGTGGGGCGATGCGCTGAGCTCGGAGGGACATTACCTGTCCATCCAACCGATGATTCTTCCGCTTTTCGGCGGGTTCTCCGAACTTGATTTAATGAGCGCGGTGATGGGCAAGCCGAAAGTCGACGGGCCCGAATTAGTTCAGGAGACTTTCCAGGCCAGCAAGCCCGTGGGGGATCCCGCGACCGCATGGTCGAAATTTTTGCACGACGGTTTCGCCTCGCACATTGTGCTGCGGGACCGGCCGCCCGCATTCAACGGCAACACCGCCGGCGGCATCGCGCACAATCTCTGGAGCGCGCCGCCGCCTGCGCCCACCCCAGAATCGCCCGAGATCGTGCTGGTGCGTGATTACTCAATCGACGACGGCCGTTACATCAACAACGCCTGGTTGCAGGAAATGCCCGATCCAATCACGAAATTGACTTGGGACAATGCGGCTCTGATCAGTCCGCGCTACGCCAAAACGCTCGGAGTGGAGACGGGCGATCTCATTCAAATCACGGTGAACGATGTCATCCCAACGGCTCCGCCACCGGTCGAAGGCAAGCCTACTCCCACGCCGCGAGAGTTGGAAATTGCAGTCCTAATTTCGCCAGGTCACGCGGACAATTCGATCACCATTCCGCTGGGTTACGGTCGCGATAGTTTGACCAGCGTGGGCGAGCGCAGCGGTTTCAATGGCTACTTGCTGCGCACCGCAAGTAATCCGCATTACCTCGTCGCCGACGGCAAAGCGATCGCCAGCATCACCGTCAAGAAAGTTGGGAAGAAATATCCGCTTTCGATCACGCAGGATCATTTCAGCATCGAAGGCCGCGGACTGGTACGCGAGGCGACGCTCGAGCATTACCGCGAAGACAACGAGTTCGTGAAAAAAATCGCGGGTGACGACGAACTGCCGGAAAAATTACCTAGCCTCTACCGTCATCCGCCGTTGCTGTCGTCGCAGCAGTGGGGAATGACGATCGATTTAAATACCTGCACCGGTTGCAGCGCCTGCGTCATCGCCTGCCAGGCGGAAAACAATGTCCCGGTCGTCGGCAAACTACAGGTCGCCCATGGCCGGGCGATGCATTGGCTGCGGATCGATCGCTATTACGCGAGTGAACATGGTTACGACCAGGACAAGGGAGAGCTTCCGGAAGATCCCGAGATGGTGCACGAGCCGATGATGTGTCAGCACTGCGAGAATGCTCCGTGCGAGACGGTTTGCCCGGTGAACGCAACCATTCACAGCGAGGACGGCCTTAACATCATGGCCTACAATCGGTGCGTCGGCACGCGTTATTGCGCGAATAACTGCCCGTTCAAGGTACGGCGCTTCAATTATTTCGATTACAATCAACGGCCGGTCGGGAAAAAGAAAATCGCCGGTGCCCTCAATCTCTATAAGGAATACTTCGCGCCGTTTACTGAAAAAGGTGCGCCCGATACGATCAAGCTCTCCAAGAATCCGAACGTGACCGTGCGCATGCGCGGCGTGATGGAGAAGTGCACATTTTGTGTGCAACGGATCGAGGAAGCAAAAATCGCCGCTCATGTGCAGGCGGGCACTTCATCGGCCGATATCCGCATTCCGCGCGATTCTTTCACCACTGCTTGCGCGCAAGCCTGCCCGAACGAGGCCATCATTTTCGGCGACATTCGCGACCCGGAAAGCAAGGTTTCGAAAATGAAACTGCAGGAACGCAATTATCGCCTTCTACAATATTTGAACGTGAACACCCGCGTCAGTTACCTAGCACGCATTCGCAATCCGAATCCGAAAATGCCCGACGCGCGTAAAATCGGCATCGCCAGCCCTAACGAGAAAGAGGAGAAGTTATGATGTCATTCCGAGCGCATACGCCAGTCCGCCTCGGACCGAGGAAACCCGCGGCGTTACCTTTAAGGCGCGCATCGGGATCCCTCGGCGTTGCTCTGGATGACGAATAAGTATGGACGGCGCCACCACAGTACCAGAAGTAGAAGTAACTGAGCGCGAGGAGATCGCTTCCAGCGAGCGGCCGCTTACGCGCGTGCCGCTGGTATTGAACCGGCGGAGCTACGGCTGGATCACCGAGCGCATCGCCGGCGCGGTGGAGAATCGCGCGCCGCGCTGGTGGTGGGTCGCCTTCGCCGTTACCGCGGGGATCGCCGGTTTCGGTCTTTTCTGTCTCGGCTATCAGATTTCCACTGGGGTCGGCACCTGGGGACTGAACCATCCTGTCGGCTGGGCCTGGGACATTACTAATTTCGTGTTCTGGATCGGTATCGGGCACGCCGGGACTTTGATCTCGGCCATTCTTTATTTGCTGCGACAGAAATGGCGCACATCGATCAATCGTTCCGCCGAAGCGATGACGCTATTCGCGGTCATCTGCGCCGCCATTTTTCCGGGCATACACGTGGGCCGCGTTTGGATGGCGTGGTATCTTGCGCCACTGCCAAATAATTACGGAATCTGGCCCAATTTCCGTAGCCCGCTGATGTGGGATGTATTTGCGGTCTCGACTTACTTCACCGTTTCGGTGTTGTTCTGGTACACTGGACTAATTCCTGATCTGGCGACGTTGCGTGACCGCGCCACTTCCAAAATCAAGAAATTCCTTTATGGCATTTTTGCGGTGGGCTGGCGCGGAGCGAACCGCCACTGGCGGCACTATGAAATGGCCTATCTCTTGTTAGCCGGCATCTCCACTCCACTGGTGCTGTCAGTGCACAGTGTTGTCTCGTTCGATTTCGCTACTTCCATTTTGCCGACCTGGCACACCACCATTTTCCCGCCCTACTTCGTCGCCGGCGCCATCTTCGGCGGGTTCGCCATGGTGCTGACGTTGATGCTGCCGGCGCGCGCGCTGTTCAAATTGCAGGACATCATCACGCTCCAGCACATCGACAAAATGGCGAAGATCATTTTGCTCACGGGCTCGATCGTTTCCTATGCCTACGCCATGGAATTTTTCATGGCTTGGTACAGCGGCAATCAATACGAGCGCTTCGCCTTCTGGAACCGCGTGCTCGGACCGTATTGGTGGTACTGGTGGGTGGGCATGCTCTTTTGCAATTGCCTTTCGCCGCAACTCTTCTGGTTCCGCTGGTGCCGGCGCAATGTCCTCGTCGTCTATTTCGTTTGCATGTGCGTGAACGCCGGGATGTGGTTCGAGCGTTTCATCATCATCGTCGGCGGATTGCATCGCGATTTTCTCCCGAGCTCATGGGGCTTGTTCATTCCGACCTGGGTCGACATCTGGACCTTTATCGGCACGCACGGAATTTTCCTCTCACTCTTCCTCCTCTTCATTCGCTTCCTGCCAATGATCGCGATGAGCGAAGTGAAAATCGTTTTGCCGGAATCGGACGTGCACCGCCATGATCCAATCAGTGTGGGGGAAAAGGAGCACGCATGAGAACCCTTCGTGTTGAGCTCAACGATGCGAAGTGGGAACTGTGGTGGCAGGCGTGTCGCCTGCAGGGGAGGAGTTGGTCGCAGCCGACACGGCTGCCACTACAGAACCCGCGCGGAAAGGAGCGCACATGAGAACGCCTTCCGGCCACAAAGTTTACGCCATCGCGGCGGAATACTCGAGTGCCTCGGAACTTTACGAGGCGGCCAAACGCGTGCGCGATGCTGGGTTCAAACGCTGGGATGTTTTCTCGCCCTTTCCCATCCATGGAATGGACGAGGCGATGGGGTTGGGCAAATCGTGGCTCAGCGCGGTCGTGCTGATCGGTGGTATCACCGGTTTATTGACCGCGGTCACTCTCGAATTCGGTCCCTCCTGGCTCATTTATCCGGTGATCGTACATGGAAAACCGTTCAACTGGGCGACGGTGCCGGCGTTTTTCCCGATCATGTTTGAGCTGACCGTTCTTTTCGCAGCTTTCTCCGCCTTTTTTGCGAACCTGATTATGAACGGCCTGCCCCGCTGGCATCATCCCATTTTCAACTGGGACCGTTTTGCCCGCGCGACCAAC
>QHRJ01000002.1 GCA_003220075.1 Verrucomicrobiota bacterium | reverse complement strand
GACGGGCACATTGAACCCGGTCGTGAACGTGCAGGTGGGCAGTCGGCGCAGTCAATTCCCATCCGGGGGAGCGCACGCGCCTCGCGTGCTGGCTTCGGCGCCCTCGCCGAAGCTCTTCCTTTCAATAAAACGGCAGGCGGGAACGCCTGCCCTATAATAATTAATTACAGCTAACGACTATTCGCCGCTTGTGTGAACGACGATCACCACTCGTCGATTCGGTTGCTGCCGCGCAATCTCGGCCCGCTCCATCGCTGGGTCCATCACCGGCCGTGGCGCCACCAAAAACTTCGTCGCCCCGTAACCACGCGCTTGAATCTGTTCCGAATTTATCCCCATCACGCCGACCAAATAATTCTTCACGCTATCGGCGCGACGCTGGCTGAGATCGAGATTGTATTCGTAGCTGCCAAACGCATCCGTATAACCCTCGATTGAAAATGTCGCCCTCGGATTACGCCGGATCAGCGTGCCAAGCTTTTGCAGCTGCTCGACCGAACTCGTCTGCAACTCCGCGCTATCATATTGAAAGAGCTGGTCGTCCGGCATTCGGATCGCCGTCCCTGACCCCAGCGGGCCTTTTTGGGCAAGCAACGAATCGAGATCGCTAAAGCCAGCGACACGATTCTTGTTCGGTCCGGCGCTGTCCGCCTGAATTTTGCTGGTAAACGTGTTCGGCCGCTTAATGTTCGTGCTCGTCGCCAGTTCGGTCCCGCTCAGGGCCGGTTGCGGGCGGCCCGAGACGGCCGAGTCGTTTAACAACGATTGTTCATGAGTCGCGTTCGGATTTTTCGAAAGCGCTTGCGCGGTACTTCGCTCGATCTCATTTAACATCGACGTCGCCGGCGCGGGATCGACTCTTGGCTTGTCTGGCAAAACATCTTGCGTGTCGTCTGGCATCGCCGCCGTCGCCTGTACTTCCTGCAACAGTGCATCAAAGGATTTCTTCTCATCCGGCAGTTGAACGTTCGTTTTATCCGGCTCCGGCTTTGCTGCCGGATTAGTCTGGTCCAGGCTCGCCTTATCCAGCGCCGCCTGCGTATCGATCGGCTTCACTTTGAAGACGGGCGGCTCGCTTCTTGGAGCCAGAGCCAGATCCGCTGGCGCGAAACGAGTTTGATAAAGATAAAGGCAGAGCAGAAGATGCAACGCGAGCGACAACACTAATCCCAAAAAAAGCCAGTTTCGCTGGCCGGTCGCGTTTAACAAAGCATCGTTGTAATCAGAATCCGGAAGGGCCATTTCTAGATAAACAAACCGGCAACGGCCGGACCTTGTCAACCGCCTCGGGTGCGGGCAACAAATGCCCGCGCCGCGTTCCGAATTTGCTCAGCCACGTTTGCCTCGGGCGCGACAAATTTCGGCGTGAACCACGGAAACAACCCAATCAAATCGTGCGTCACCAGGATCTGCCCATCGCAATCTTTTCCTGACCCGATTCCGATGGTTGGAATTTGGATTGCCTGCGAAATCATCTTGGCCGTTTCCGGGGCAACAATTTCCAGCACCACCGAGAATGCTCCGGCCGTTTCGACCGCGCGCGCATCTCGCCTTAGCGCTTCGGCCTGTTCATGTGTGCGACCTTTCACCCTATAGCCGCCCTCCTCGCGCACGCTTTGCGGCAACATCCCAATGTGCCCCATGAACGGGATCCCGGCCGACACGATCGCTTCGATTTGCGGAACGTGATTTACTCCACCCTCGAGTTTCACCGCTTGCGCCCCCGCTTTCATGAACAAGCGCGCTGTCTCAACGGATTCTTCAGCGGTGTCGTAACTGTGAATGGGCATGTCCGCGACGATCAGAGCGCGTTTCACCCCGCGGGCGACGGCGCGAGTGTGATGCAACATTTCATCCAGCGTCACTTGGGTGGTGTCCTCGTAGCCCAACACCACCATCCCGAGGGAATCGCCGACCAGGATAATGTCGAGGCCGCTTTCATCGAGCAGGCGCGCGGTTGGATAATCGTAGGCAGTTAGCGCAGTGATACGTTGTCCGCGCCGCTTCATTTCGCGAAACTTTTCTGTCGCGTTCATGAGCACGAATGAATGGAGGGTCGAGCTCCGCGAGACCGCGACCGGCGTTTCATATTACCAGTTCTCTCTCAGGCGCGTAATTTTATCCTGATCCTGCAACTGCGCGAGTAACTCGCCCACATTTTTTGTTTGTCCGGGCAAACGCAAATCCGGCGCGATATCACACAATGGTTGCAGAACGAATTTCCGTTCCGTGATTCGCGGATGCGGCAATTGCAATAGTGCATCGGAGCGACGTTCACTGCCGAAATACAACAAATCGAGATCAATCGTACGCGAAACCTTGCCCTCACCTGGCGCTTCGCGTCCTCCTCTCCCCGGGGGGGAGGATTGGGGTGAGGGCGTGATCCGCTCTCTTCCCAGCGCGCGTTCAATGTCTTGCAGTGCCTCAAAAAACGCATCGGCCGATTTCTCGAACCCAACTTCAATAACTGCGTTGTAAAAATTTTGCGCGCCTGGTTCGCAATCGACCGGCGAGGTTTCATAAACCGCTGACTGCACCGTTGGCTCTGTGATGCCATCGAGCGCCCGAATTCGATCGCGCGCACTCTGAAGATTCGCGAGCCGATCGCCAATATTAGACCCCAACGCAATCGCCGCTCTCATGCTGAGATTCCTGTAGAGGCAGGCGTGCCGCCTGCAAATCAAAAAAGCAGCCGACACGGCTGCCGCTACAGTGCCAGCACATCGCGCATGTCATAAAGCCCCGCCGGTTTTCTGATCACCCATCGTGCTGCGCGCAAGGCGCCACGCGCGAATGTTTCGCGGCTACTCGCGCGATGCGTCAGCTCGACGCGCTCACCCTGTCCGGCAAAGATCACGGTGTGATCGCCCACCACATCGCCGCCGCGCACGGAATGGATCCCAATTTCCGATTTCTCGCGCTCGCCTGATATTCCTTCGCGGCCGTGGCGTAAATTTTTCGTCTGACGCACGCGCTGCAAAATTCCAGCCAAAGTTTTTGCCGTCCCGCTCGGCGCATCTTTCTTCATTCGATGATGAGTCTCCACAATTTCGAGGTCGAAGTTTTCACCCAGAATTTTTGCCGCTTGTTCCGTCAACGAAAAAAGCGCATTCACCCCGATGCTGAAGTTTGATGCGAACACGACCGGAATCTTCCGCGCCGCCGTTTCAATCGCTTGCTTCTCTTTAGCCGAATGTCCGGTTGTTCCGATGACGAGGGCTGTGCTCGATTTCATCGCCGCATCGCAAATAGCTTCGGCGGCCGTCGCACTGCTGAAATCAATCAGCACATCCGCATTCGCCGACGTGATCTGATCGCCCAGATCCGATTTTGCAACAATCTCCGCGTTCTCGCTTACGGCGACGTCCGCGATCGCCTGCCCCATCCGACCCGCCGCGCCCACCAGTGCGATACGAAATCTTGTCATCGTTTTACCCTTCGCTATTGTAGCTGCCGCTGTCCTCAGCGGCATGACCTGGAATTCTGCCGCCGGTGACGGCGGCAGCTACAACCGCCGCGGCGTCAGTCGCGTTCAAATTCCTCCAGCGTCTTGCGCAGACGCGCCTGGTTTGCGGCACTCATTTCGCAAAGCGGCAATCGCACTTCCGCCGAGATTGTCCCGCGCCACGACAGCGCTGTTTTTATCGGCACCGGATTCGGCTCGATAAACAAATCTTTGAACAACCAGTAAAGTTTGCGATGCAATCGCTCCGCCCGCTTGCTGTCGCCCTTGGTTAATGCGCTGACTAGTTCGCACATTTCGCGCGGCAATAAATTCGACGCTACACTCACCACTCCGACCGCGCCGGCCGCCATAAACGGAAGAGTCAATCCATCGTCGCCGCTCAAAACCGTGAAGGCATCCGGCAACCGCACGCGCAATTCACTCACCCGATCAACATTCCCCCCAGCTTCCTTGATTGACACTACATTCGGGCAATCGCTCTGAATTCGCGCCACCGTTTCCGCGACGATATCAACGCCGCAGCGTCCCGGAATATTGTAGAGCATCAGACGGAGGGAGGTGGATTTGGCAATGGCGGAAAAGTGACGAAACAATCCTTCCTGGCTCGGCTTGTTGTAATACGGCGCAACTAAGAGTGCGCCATCAACCCCAAGCTTTTCTGCCTGCTCGGTAGCCGCAATTGCCTCCCGCGTGGAATAGGAGCCGGTACCGGCAAGAACCAGGCAACGCCTGTTCGCAGTGTGAATGGCGAAGCGAATCATCTCTTTGCGTTCGTCATGGGTGAGCGTGGGCGATTCGCCTGTAGTTCCAACGGCAATAATTCCGTCGATGCCAGCCGCGATCTGCGATTCGATTAAATTCTGCAGCGCAGCGAAATCAATCGCGCCTTCGCGAAAGGGCGTAACCAGGGCGGTGAAAGTGCCGCGAAACATGGCGGATTTTAAAACGCCACATCATCTTTGTCATGTCGAGTGGAGTCGCCTGGTGCGCCGTTACCCCGGATATATCGAGCAGAATGTCCGAAATTGCGCGTAGAGTGCGCGCGCTCCCCGCCGCTATAGAAGAGCGCGATTACAATTCGAGCGTGCCCTCGAAGACAAACTCGGCCGGTCCGGTGAGTGTCACATCTGTGAGTCGCTCACCGTCGCGGCGAAAATCAACGCTTAATTCGCTGCCGCCACGCACCAGCACGCCAATCGGCCCGTCGGTTTTTTCCGTGGCCGCAAAAATGAGCGCGCTCGCCACAACGCCAGTGCCACAGGCTAACGTTTCGCTCTCAACTCCACGCTCATAAGTGCGGATGGCGATTTTGTTTCCGCCGCGTCTTTCCAGGAAATTCACGTTCGCGCCTTTGGGCGAAAACATTTCGTGCCGACGAATGGCAGCCCCTTCGTGCAACACATCAATCTCTTCGATGTTAACGACTGGAATAACAACATGCGGCACTCCGGTGTTAACAAAGTGAATGATTTTGTTTTCGTAGCCGACCGCAAGCGTCACATTTAGCTGCAACTCGGCCGGCTCGCTCATGTGCAAAGTCACGAGCTCGCCCTGAAGTTGTGCGGCAATGATTCCAGCGGGCGTCTCAAACGAAACGTTTTTTCTCGTATCAGCGACTCTTTCGACGAAACGGGCAAAACAACGCGCACCATTGCCGCACATTTCCGCTTCCCCGCCGTCGCTGTTGTAGTAACGCATCCGAAAGTCAGCGCTGTTGGTCGCGGGCTCGACCAACAAAACCCCATCCGCCCCCACCCCGCGATGACGATCGCAAATCTTTGCGATTTGCTGCGCGCTCAAATGCACGTCCCCCGAACGATTGTCGATCATGACAAAATCGTTTCCCGCACCATTCATCTTGGTGAATCGCAGCATATGATTCGTGTACCACATGGCTGCCTCAATGCCAACCGTGAGATGGAGCGAGCTACGCCGTCCTCCTGAGCGAAGCGTAGCGGAGTCGAAGGATCCCGCGGCGCTATCTTTAAGCTTTCGCATCGGGATCTCTCGACTTTGCTCGGCATGACGAGATGGCCGATGCCAATGGCGCGACAAATTTGCCGACGCCATCGGCCAGATCGTCGGCGTCTCCAATCTTTCCAATTAAATCGACAATCGCGCTTCCGATAACAACCGCGTCCGCGATCTTTGCCACCGTTGCCGCCTGCGCCGGATTCGAAATACCAAAGCCAACTGCGATGGGCAAATCGGTGTATTGCCTGATCAACGTTAGCCTTTCCTCTAGCGATTGCGCGACCGAATCGCGTGCGCCGGTTACGCCTTCGCGCAAGACATAATAAATAAAGCCGCGGGCGGATTGCCCGATCAGCGCGATCCGCTCCGGCGGCGTAGTTGGCGCAATCAGTCGGATCCGAATTGGATTTTCCTCAACCTCACTTTCATCCTTACCAATGGTCGAACTCGACGGCTTTAAGCCGTCGAGTTCTTGAATGCTGCGATCTTCTTCGGGAGGGAGATCGAGGATGAGCAGACCATCGACGCCGGCCGCTACCGCCTCGTGCTCAAACTCGGCCATCCCGTAACGCAAGATGGGGTTTAGGTAGGTATAGAGAACAATCGGAATTTGAGAGCGCCTGCGAATTTCGTCGACGCATCCCAAGACACCATGCACCGTCGCGCCGGCCTCGAGCGCGCGCTCCGCCGCCAGTTGATTGACAATGCCGTCCGCCAGCGGATCGGAAAATGGAATTCCCAACTCCAGCACATCGGCTCCCCCTTCTTCCAGAGCGAGCGCGATCGCGACGGTGCGGACAAAATTGGGATCGCCCGCGCAAATGTAGGGAATGAAGGCGGCACGATTTTCGTCGCGGCACCGAGCAAAAAGACGTTCGATTCGTTCGGACATCGCTAGCATTCTTAGCGCAGATTCAGTCCGCGTGAAACGATGACGCTCAGCACCCTGGTAAATGGTTACATTCTCGGCTGGTCTGTGGCGTGGCCGCCAGGGCCAATTAATGCCGAAATGATCCGGCGCGGTTTGTTCCCCAAGGACCGCGGCGGCGGATTCTGGTCCGCCTGGCCGATTGGCCTTGGCGCATGCACCGGCGATTTCATCTGGGCCTTTTGCGTTTCCGTTGGCGCGGGCGTGTTGCTCAGCTCGGTCGCGGTCCGGCGTGTGCTCGGGATCATCAGTCTCGCATTGCTCTTATTTTTAGCGGTCCACTTCGCCATGGAAGCTTGGAAAATCTATCGCGCTCATCGCAGCGTCGAGTTTCAAGCGCCGAAAAATGAGAGGCGCGGCGCATTTTTCCTTGGTCTCTTTATCGTATTGATGAGTCCGTGGAACGTCGCCTTCTGGCTGGCCGTCATCGGCAGTCAGCCCGCGCAAAGCGCAAGTGTGCGACAATCCCTCGCTATCGCAGTCGCGGTCGTTCTGGGTGCGTTGACCTGGGGCGTGGTTTTATGCATGGCGGTAAGAGCGGGCGCGCATGTTTTCTCTCATCCCAGATGGCAGATCGCTACCGAGGCCATCACCGCTGCGGTTATGCTATGGTTCGCCATTCGGCTCCTGCTCCATTTTCCATGAACGCGATCACTAAACCCCGTGCCACAACACTCACTGTTAACGAGATCTATTACTCGATTCAGGGTGAAAGCACCTGGGCCGGACTTCCATGCGTGTTTGTGCGGCTGACTTTTTGCGATCTGCGCTGCAATTATTGCGACACCGCTTATGCCTTTTACGAAGGCGAAAAGAAAGCGTTGCCCGAGATTACGCGCGAAGTTTTGAAATTCGATTGTCCGTTAGTCGAAATCACCGGCGGCGAGCCGCTCCTGCAAAAAAACATTCTTCCGTTGATGAGTGCGCTGGCTGATGCCGGAAAAACGGTCCTGTTGGAAACGAGCGGAGCACATGATATCTCGAAGGTCGATCTGCGGATCCATCGCATCATGGACTTGAAAACGCCGGGCAGCGGCGAATGCGAACGCAATTTGTGGTCGAACATCGAGCATTTGACCAAGCGCGACGAAGTGAAATTCGTTGTCGGCTCGCGCGAAGACTACGAATGGTCACGCGAAAAGATGCGTGAGCACCATCTCTCCAAGCGCTGTCACGCCGTTCTATTTTCACCGATATTTGGCCGGATTGAACCGCGCGAAATTGTGGAGTGGATGCTGGCCGACAATCTGGAAGCGCGTTTTCAATTGCAGATGCACAAATTCATCTGGTCGCCAACGATGCGCGGAGTCTAACCCTCGCTCGGACATAATGAAGATCGGACCTTTCCTGCGCTAGCGGTAGAAAAGTTGTCCCGCACCTGCGGGACCGCACTCCACGATGCTCCGCGAATTTCGTGAGCGGTGCGAGAACGCGCCAGCTTTTGGAGTGCGGCAGTCCTCTGCCGCTTTGCGAGCCAACCGTCCAGCTGCTTCGATTTTACCTCGTCCCATTAGTTATTGGGTTCTGAAGCTTCCTTGGAGCTTGAATTCCTGAGCATTGGGATTTTTGCTGGAGGTGGGAAGTTCAGGACAATGACAGGCGCGAAGCCGAAACTATGGATTGTCATCTCGCGGCCGGACCGTTTGCCGACGGCACTCGCGGTAGCACAGGCGTTGCGCGCGCAATTTCCAAGCGGGGTGCATTTGCTGCGCGAGGATTCGAAATGGTGGGAGCGCGCGCAATGGCGGCCCTATGCAGGACAATTTGACGAGATTCATGCTTTCCCGCGCGTGAATACGTGCCGTGGTCTGCGCGATTTGCCGCGGCTCTACCGTGAATCCGCCGCGCGGCGCGAAGCAATCGCGCAGCTGCCGATCTATAAAGAACGCGATCTCATTGTTTGCGTCGGTGGAATTCTGACCATTTCCAACGCGACGATCTCAGCGCATCCGGAGGCGAAAAAAGTGCTTTGCGTCGCAGAAAAAGTTTATCGCGATCTCACCCGTGTCGGCGAGCGCACCCGCTATCGATTTACCACCTCGGGCTGGTTGCAAAATCGTATTGTCGAACCGATGGCGGGTTTAAACCGAACCCTCCACTTCAAGCCGCGGATCAATCCAGGTGGTGATGGGGTCCGGGTCGAGCGTCTGCAAAAAAATCCGGATTCGCTTTATCATCGGATCGTGGTCATGAGTAACGGCGGGACCGATGTCTCGAACAATCCGGAAATTATTGGCGCCAAATTTCCGAGTGTGGCCGAGCTACGGGGTTTGCCGCAAGTCAGCGACAGAAATGGAGATGGTATCAGTCGCCAGGTGATCTTTTTCGGCACGCCCTTCCTGCTTATTCATAACGTGTCACCTGACGTTTACGTCGAACGACTCAATTGCTGTCTCGATTACTTGCGGCGGAATTTCAGTGGGCACGCTCTGATTTATCGTCCGCATCCGAACGAGACGAACGAACCTGACCGGCTAAAACTCGACGGTTTTCGGATCGAAGACGATCGCGAAGCCGCTGAGCTTTATTTTTTGCGGAACTATCAAGCTATCGCGGCCGTTTTCTCGGTCTCCTCAACAGTATCGCGAACGGCTTTGAACAATGGGATCAATGGCTACGCGATGTATCCCGTCTTTCCGTTTACCACCCAGCAGACGGAATTTTTTGCGGGCGTGATGGGTGATGTGCCAGTTGAGTTTACCATTCGCGATCTGAGTTCGCCGCCGATTCCGTATCAACCCCTTGCCGTGGAAAGGGGACGCAGTTTTGCAGAAGCAATGAAAATGGCGGCGGAACAGAAGGTAGCTTCCTAGCCCACGAAGCCAGGAGCTCGTCCACCCTTCGCAGAGCGACGCAGCTACAGAATGCACGATCGTTTAACCAAATCTGTAGCCGTCGCGCTCTGCGCGACGCGGTGTGCACGTCACGCCTAAATCCTTCGGATTGAGCAAGAGCAGCTTACCCGAAATCGAGTCACCATAAATTGCTACGAATTCACCCGCGTACGGCCAATCCTCGACTTTCTCTACCAGCTGAGCGCGAACTGGATTTTCACGGACGTAATCCCATTTTTGCGCGTAACTTTCTTCACTTCTCAAGAGGTGATCGAAGAAACCGCGCTGCCAGATCGGATCTTGCGACTTGTCCGTAGCTATCGCCCTGCCAAGAAAACGCTTTAAGGTGCCGACCCATTTTCCCAGATTGAAGTCGTCCGGCCCCGCGACAAACAAATGAATGTGATCTGGAAGAATCACGCAACGAGCGACCGTTATTCCAAAGTCTCCATGCGCTCGGTTAGCGAAGTCAATCAACGCGGCATGAATCTCAGCGCGCGCAAGAGTTGGTCGTCGGCGATAGGTGCAACACGTGAAGAAGAACAATGGACTTCTTGAGAAGACCCAGTGAAGTCGCGGAGGTGTCCGCGCGAAGCTTTTCATTCTTTTCTTCCCGGTTGAAACGTGATCAGGCATGCTGCGCTTCGCAGAGCAAAGCGGCTACAGCTAGATTGGCGCACTTGCCTAATGTTTCGGCGCGCGCACGGTGCCGGTCTCAACCGCGAGCTTGCGCTGTTCGACAATCCGATTGGCGGTTTCTTCCACCATTTGCTCTAGCAACATCCGCAGATGTGTATTCCGCCGATAATCAGCCGGCGCGATGTGTTTCACCCGATCGGCGTGCGTGGAGAGCTGGTAGCATTTTTTGAAACCAACACGCGCCAAATCGTCAGGATTGTAGACCGCGATTGCTTGCCCGCCGTTTTTCTTCATCACGGTGAAGCACGGCACGTCGGTCGGACCGTCACCGACATAAATCATATTGGGGAACGGAATCGGCCGAATTTCAGGGTCCATATGATCATTCACGTCCTGCGCCATATCGAGAAAGCCTTTATTAATGCGAAAGAGAAACTGCGTCTTTTGGGTGTGACTGATGACGCGCTTCGGAAAAGTGATGCGGCCTTCGTTGTCGGTCGCGAACTCGCATCCGAAAATGGCACGCACATAAGGCGCGAGCCGGCTGCCATCGATCAGCACTTTTAAGCCCGATGAAATGATGTAGTGCTCGACGGTGATGCCGTGAGCGACATGTTCAGCGGTAAGCAAACCTTCGCCGCCGCGAAATTCCTCAAACATTTCCGGCAAGCCTTTGTAGAAGTTCAGTTTCGCCCCCAGTTTTTTGAGTTCTTCGTTGGTGGGCCGATCCATCCCGAGCTGGTCGAGCAGGACCTTCATATAGGCGAGCTCGTTATCGTAGCCATGGTTGCGCACCAGCTCGGAACAACGTCGCCAAAAAATCTCGCTGTTAATTCCGAACGCCGGAAACACCACCTCGTCCTGCATGTAGCTCGGACTTAGTGTTTGATCGTAGTCGTAAACGATGGCGATTCTGTTTTGCGGAGCGGACATGGGTACTTGTGGAAAAGTTATTTGTTAAAACTGTTACAAAGTTAAATCGGGGGCTGCAGACACTCTGCCATCATCAACCGATGCTCACGCCGAACAATTTAACGATTTAACGGTTTAACGATTTAACGATTCACCAACGATTTAACGATTCTCCAGCCGCGAGACGAAATCATCGAACAACTCATCATAAATCTTTCCCCGTTCGGGATGGTATTGGACTCCGAGAGCAAAGTGATAATCGCGCAGTCTTACCTGTTCGATGATGTCATCGGTTGCGCACCAGGATTCAACTTCCAGACCTTCGCCGAGTCTATCAATCGCTTGATGATGGGAGCTATTCACTTTTTCAAAACGATGGCGCGTTTTGCGATCGGATCGGAGCGGTTGGACATCGTGCGTCTTCTGATCAGGCAGGTTATGGCCCGCGATGTCGAGATGGAGGGTGCCGCCGAGGCCGACATTGAGAGTTTGCAATCCTTTGCAGATCGCGAAAATCGGAAGCCCGCATTCGATCGCCTTCTTGATTGAGTCGAGTTCCCAGCGATCGCGATCGGGATTCACATCCTTTTCGATTACAGACGGATCGGGAACAGGCTGGTTCAAGAACTCGGGAGCAACGTCCGGTCCACCGGTTAGCAATAACCCATCCATTTGTTCGAAAGGGACCTTACGCATGGCGGCATTCCAAATTTTCATCTCTGGATAACGCGATAGAAAAGGCGCAAAATATTTTTGATCAGAACGCCGCATCCAGGTGGCGAGATTGCGCATGCCACAAATTGCTGTCATTCCGAGCGAAGTCGAAGAATCCCGCGGCGCAGGCTTAAAGGAAACGCCGCGGGATCCCTCCCAGCCTTGGCATAGCGCTACGGCGCGGCAGGCGACTTTCCCGCGGGATGACGGATTTAATTTTAACGCCCGAGAATAATGAAGATCCCGGCGAGAAGAGCGATGATTCCTGGAATAACGCCAAAGTAGAACCCGAAAGTTCCAATCAGGCCGGCGAGGATGAGATAGATCGCCAGCAAAAGCATTCCGATGTTTTTGTTAAAGGTCATGGATTGATGATTTGGGAATCGCGCGTTTTGTCACGCTAAATTAAGGATCTCCTGAAGCAGCGGTCTCTAGAGCGCCGACATTACCCTGGGAAGCGCACGCGCCCTCGTGCGCAACATTCGGCGACTCGCCGAATGCAGGGTTCCCCCAGAGAAAATACGGCGGTTGGGAAACCGCCGCTCCTTGTTTCTCCCAACTACAGCCCCATGAGCTCGCGCACGTATTTCACCGGCGGGCTGCCAAAGGAAATGACCGTGTCGTTGTAGTTTTTCAGATTGAAGGCTGTGCCATCTCTCGCTTTGGCACGATCTCGCAAGTCAAGCTGCTCGGCCACGCCGACGAAATAGGTCGATAGTTGCGCCGAGCTAAGTCGTGCGCGTTTCCATTTCGCGACGGCCTCGCCTTCCTGTTGAAAACCTTCTTTCATCATCAAATCCATCGCTTCTTTTTCGCTCATGTTTTTGGCGTGAATCCCCTGATCGATGATGGCGTTGCAAATCACGCGCAAGCGCATTTTTAACTGTTGCATTTTCACTTCCGGCCCGCCGTAGCTTTGTTCCGCCATCAATTGCTCGCAATACACCGCCCAGCCTTCGACGAATGTTCCACTCTGGAAAATCGCGCGCACCAAGGTTGGCGCACGGAATTCATTGGAATGTGCCAGCTGCAAATAATGTCCCGGCATCGCTTCATGCACGGTCAGGTCGCGGCACATGTAGTTGTTGTATTCCTTGAAGAAAGATTCCTTACGCTGTGCGGTCCAATCCTTCGGTGTTGGTTCCACCGCGAAAAATGTTTTGCCATTCTGTTCGAGCGGCCCCGGTGAATCGCAATAGGCAATCCCCTGTCCGCGTTTGAACTCTGGCATAACGATGACATCGAGCGGCTTTTCCGGTACGGTAACAAGGTCGTGTTGCTTAGTGAAGTCGGTGGCTTCACGCACAATTTTCTGCGCGTAACCAACGATGGTATTGTCGTCGGGATGCTGCTCGGCCAGCTTGTCCAGGACCGCGACCGTCACTTTCTTTTTGTCGCCTAGCGCCGTTTTGCCTGTGTTCGGGAAATATTTTTTGTAAAGTGGAAGCGCGGTTTCGTAGATTGCTTTTTGGGTCTGCGCCAGATCAGCTCGGGCACGCTGCATGATCTCTTCCATCGATAGATCAGAAGCGAGGGCGAAGCGCAATTTCTTACGAAACTTGTCAGCACCGAGGCGAAAATCTCCGTCTGAACGCGGGAGCAAATCCTTTTGCAACCACATCTTGTAATCTTCGAGCGCCTTCGCCGTTTTTTCCTGGATCGGTCCCAGATCTTTTGCCACCTGCGGCGCTTGATTGAGCAAAGGTGAGAGGCCCTCGCGCACTAACGAAATTGCGCCCTGGGTCTGCTCGATCGCGGTCTCGGTATGGATCTTGGGCGAATGTTTCAAGTTCGCCTTGGCTTGAGTGATGACGGCGGGAATTCCTTCCAGGCGTTTGCGCAAATTCGGAATGCGCCGCTCGGCCGGCGCGAAATCTCGCGCCACGAGCAGATAGAGGCTGTTGGCGAGGCTCTGATTGTAAAGAAGCGGGTTCCATTCGCGCTCCTTCAATTCCTCTATCCCGAAGATCTCGTTATCGAGGTTGTCCTTGAGCAACCGGACATCCACGCGGTTCGGGCCGGTGAGTTTCGTGAGATCGTTGAACTGCTCGATCTGTTGGCGCACGTCTTTCGCGCGGGCGAGTTCTTTCGTGACGGCGTCATCGGAGTAATCGGTGAGCCGGTCATCGAACCGGTGATCGCCAAGCTCCGTCGCGTATTCGGGATTCGCCTCGAGCAATCCTTCGACGTAATCCT
Source organism: Verrucomicrobiota bacterium (assembly GCA_003220075.1). Taxonomy (GTDB): domain Bacteria; phylum Verrucomicrobiota; class Verrucomicrobiia; order Chthoniobacterales; family UBA10450; genus AV69. Next base: position 1,280 of record QHRJ01000002.1, on the reverse strand, counting down.
TGGCCGATTTCTGGAAGCGGTCGTCCTCGGGAGTTGCGAACGCCGTTATTGGCAAGAGTGCCGAGACAAGAAGAACGATAAGAGTTGGTTTCATAAATGAGGTCGCAGCAGGTTTCCGGGGAGCGCACGCGCCCACGCCGAAACAATGGGGAAAAGTTCGCGAAGGCGAGGCGCCTTCGCCAGCACGCGAGGGCGCGTGCGCTCCCCAACAAAAGTCATCACGTGGGCGTGCCGCCCGCGAGGATCGGTTCCGTGATGCGCTCGTCCTCCGTCAACTGCGACTGGAGGTAGGTGCGCTCGCGATAGTGTCGCGAGACGAAGATGTAGGCCACGGAAGTGGCCAGCATCAGGAGGGTGAAGAACCGGAAGTAATTCGCGCCTTCCAGGTTCATGCCCATCGATTTCAGCTTCGGAATCAGGAAACTGATGATCGACGGGATCTGGTTTCCGAGCGCGATGGAGAGCAGCCACATCGCCATGAGCAAACTCTTCATGCGGTTCGGCGCCTGGGTGTAGGAAAATTCCAAGCCCGTAATTGAGACCATCACTTCGCCCGCCGACAGGATGATGTAGGCGATCAATTGCCAGACCACATTCGGACGCCCGCCGTGATCGATATCGAGCTGGATGGCCCAGATGATAACAAACGAAAGGGCGGTGAGAAAAAGCCCGATCCCAATCTTCCGCAGCGGAGTAAGCGGGAAGACTTTGCTGATGGCGGGGTAGAGCCAGTAGTTGAACAGCGGGATCATCGCGAGAATGAAGATCCCGTTGACCACGTTTACCTGCTCGGGCAAAAAGGTGATTCCGAGGAAATAAAGATCCATCTTCTGGCACTGGATCGTCCATTCGCCTCCGCTGCTCTGGTCCCAGAGCGCCCAAAAAATCATCGTGAAAATGTAAACCTGCCAGACGCGGCCAAGGATGCTCAGGCCTTCCTTGCTTCTGAGGTCCCGGAGAAATCCGAGCCCGCCCGGCGGAACGTGCACCATCTTTTTGCGACCGAGCCAAAAGATCACCGTCGCAACGAACATGAGCGCGCCGGGCAATCCGAAGGCGTATTTCGGTCCCCAATTCGGATCGCGCATCAGGACCGGACAGAGCCAGATCGAGAACGACGAGCCGAGATTAATGGAAAAATAGAACCAGCCAAAAACCCGCGAGAGCAGGTGCTTGTTCGATTCGCCGAACTGGTCGCCGACGTTGGCTGAAACGCAGGGTTTGATCCCTCCCGCACCGATTGCGATTAAAAGTAATCCGATCGCGAGCACCCACTTTTG
>QHRJ01000194.1 GCA_003220075.1 Verrucomicrobiota bacterium | reverse complement strand
CAACCGAAATGCAAGGTATGGCGATGGGTTTGATGGGCTCGGGCCGCGCGGAGGAAGGGTTCCGCATTTATGGCGCATCATGCGCTCGTTTTACGGAATTGCAGACGAGCATGGTAGATGAAGTCGCGTTTTGGGTGAAATTTCGCGAGCGATATTTGCCTCCGGCGCGCGAACGAATCGGAGCGGCAGCGGCCGAAAAAGCGGAGAAGGAAGGCCGATCGATGGGTTGGGAGCAGGCCTTGGCCTACTCGTTCGAGCTGGCGGGAGGCGTGGGGGATCAAGGAGGAGAAGCGAGAAGTGAAAAGTGAGAGCTGAGAGGTCAAACGCGAAAAAACCTGAAACGTTGAAATTGTCCAGCTGAGCATAAAATATTATTTGCGTTATTTAGAAGCTGCGCATAATACTTAACCAGATGGTTAAGTATTCACCAGCGGCTTTAAATCGGACGTTTGCTGCGCTGGCTGACCCGACCCGGCGGCGGATCCTGGCGCAACTGGCGCAGGGCGACAGATGTGTCACCCGTCTGGCGCGGCCCTACGCGATGTCGTTGCCCGCAATTTCGAAACACTTGCGCGTGTTGGAAAAGGCGGGGTTGCTTCGGCGGCGACGCTATGGGCGCGTTCATGAAATGCAATTGGAGGCCAAGCCGCTCAAGCAGGCCGCGAAATGGGTCGAGGAATACCGCAAATTCTGGGAAGGATCGCTCGATCGTCTGGCTGAGTATTTGGAAAAAACGAATAAACGGTCGCGAAAGAAAGGAGCGGCGTAATAAATGTGCCCGGCGTGTGTAGCAGGCGTGGCACTGACTGCCGCTGGCGCGACATCGAGCGGAGGAGTAGTGGCGTTCGCCCTGAACAAGCTTTTAAAAAAGCAAACTCAACAAACCAGAGGAAAACAAAATGAAATTAAAAGAGATGGAACGCGAAACGGAAGCGAGCAAAATGAATCGCCCCAAAATCGTGTCACCGCAGGAGTGGGAGGCTGCGCGACAGCAACTGCTCGTGAAGGAGAAAGAGTTGACCCGCGCCCGTGACGCGCTGGCCGCCGAGCGTCGGCGGATGCCGTGGCTGGCCCTGGAGAAAGAGTACGAGTTTGACGGGCCCAAGGGCAAGGCGAGTCTGCGCGACCTGTTCGACGGCCGCCGGCAGCTGATCGTCTACCGCGCCTTCTTCGAGCCCGGCGTGACCGGCTGGCCGGAGCATGCCTGCATCGGCTGCTCCATGGTGGCCGACCAGGTCGCCCACCTCGCTCATCTGAACGCCCGTGACACCACTCTCGCGTTCGTGTCGCGGGCGCCGCAGACGGACATCAATCGCGTGAAGGCACGGATGGGCTGGAAAATGCCGTGGTACACCATCAGGGACAGCTTCGATACCGACTTTGGCGTGGACGAGTGGCACGGTACGAACGCGTTCATCCACGATGGCGACAGCGTGTTCCGCACCTACTTCATCAACAACCGCGGCGACGAGCAAATGGGGAGCACTTGGAACTACCTCGACATTACCGCGCTCGGGCGTCAAGAGGAGTGGGAGGACTCGCCCGAGGGCTATCCTCAGACGCCGCCGTACGAGTGGTGGACCTGGCACGACGAACCACACCGTTCGTAGAAGAGCCCGCTATATGACAATAACCACACCTTTCTCAGGCGGATGCGCTTGCGGGGCGATTCGCTACCAATCCACAGCGGAACCAGTGATGATGCTTCACTGTCACTGTCGAGATTGCCAGCGATCCAGTGGAGGTCCGTTTTCCTCTTTCGTCGTCGTGCCGACGGAAGCTTTCAAGGTCTTGCAAGGCTCCTCGCGCTTCCATGCCTCGCCCAGTGAGGCGGGTGGCAAGACCCATCGGGGCTTTTGCCCTGAATGCGGCTCGCCGATTCAGGTCAAGCCCGACGCGGTCCCGCAGTTTGTCGCGATCAGAACTGCGAGCTTGGATGATCCGAGTTGGTTCAACCCACAAGCAGATGTGTGGACATCAGACGCGCATCCCTGGGACCACATGAATCCCGCGTTGCCAAAGTTCAAAGAATATCCGCCGCGAGCAGAATGAGCCGAGAAATCCTATGTGTCCCGCTTGTATCGCAAACATGACATTGATTGCTGCTGGCGCGGTTCAACCGGCGGGCTGACGGCGTTTGCCATGAAGAAATTTTTTTGGAGCCGACCGAAAACATCAAACAAACGAAATTGGAGGAGGGCAAAATGAAAGTAGCAGACAGACAAACAGAAATCGTATCGGAAGCTGAGTGGTTAGTCGCGCGGAAGGATTTGCTGACGCGAGAAAAGGACTTCAGTCGTCAACGTGACGCCCTTAGTGCGGCACGGCGAGAACTGCCGATGGTCAAGGTCGAGAAGGAGTATATCTTCGACGGACCAGACGGAAAAGAAACGCTGGCCGATCTGTTCGAGGGACGCAGCCAACTGATTGTTTATCATTTCATGTTCGGCCCGGGCTGGGAAGAGGGTTGCAAAAGCTGCTCCTACCTGGCCGATCATTTTGACGGCGCAAACCGGCACCTGCCGCATCGCAACGTAACGCTGGTCGTTGTTTCGCGTGCCCCGCTATCCGAGTTCGCGCCATACAAAAAGCGTATGGGCTGGCGGTTCAAATGGGTATCGTCGCACGGCAGTGATTTCAATTTCGACTATCACGTCTCGTTCACCAAGGAAGAGGAGAAGAAGAATAAGGTATATTACAACTACACGATGGGAGAATTCATGAGCGACGAGCTTCCTGGCCTGAGCGTGTTCTACAAAGACGAAGATGGTGACATCTTTCACACTTATTCGACTTACGCGCGCGGGCTCGACCCGCTCGTCGGTGCTTATAATTTCCTTGATCTGGTGCCGAAAGGGCGTGACGAAGACCCCGATTCAACCATGTCCTGGGTTCGCCGGCACGATCAATATGAGGCCTGATTAGAAAGTGCAAAGAATATGACTACAAAGACCGATGTAACGGAAACGGTCGTGATCGAACGGAGTTTCAACGTACCGGTGGCGCGGGTTTGGGAGGCGCTGACGAATGTGGACGACATGCGTGTCTGGTATTTCGATTTAAAGGAATTCAAGCCCGAGGTGGGATTTGAATTTGAATTCACCGTCGAGCACGAAGGCGCGAGGTATCACCACCTTTGCAAGATCACGGAGGTGATCCCGCAAAAGAAGATTGCCTACACCTGGCGATATGCGGGCAAGGAGGGCGATTCATTAGTTACGTTTGAGTTATTTCCCAATGGCGCTAAAACGCGACTAAGATTGACCCATAAAGGCTTGGAGACATTTCCGAAGCTTCCCGCTTACGCCAGAGCCAAATTCGAGGCGGGGTGGACCGAAATTATTGGTTCATCGCTAAAGCAATTTGTTGAAGGACCGCAAAAGCAAAGATCATGACTACCAAGCTACCAGGCAAGCTATCACTCGAAATCACGCGTGTTATCAAAGCTCCACGCGATCGCGTTTATGCAGCGTGGACCGATCCGGTCCAATTAAGGGAATGGTTCGGGCCGGAGAATGTTCAGACGCGTAATATTGTCGCGGAGACGCGCGTGGGCGGGACGTTTTGTTGGGACCTGACTAGTTCTGAAGGCGAGGAGATGACGATGCGCGGTGAATACCGTGAGTTGCAACCGGGCAGGAAAATCGTCTTCACCTGGCACTGGGAAGACGATGAGGATTGGGAAGGGCGGGATAGTGTGGTTACAGTGGAGCTAATCGATTGCGATGGTGGCACCGAAGTGCGGCTCATTCACGAACAACTGCCCAGTGAAGAATCGCGCGACCGCCATACCGAAGGTTGGAAGAGCGTTCTCGAGAAACTGGAAAGGTTCTGCGGAAATTAATATCGGTGTGACTAAGGAGGAAAAATGACTACCCAAGAAGTTGCAGAGAAAGTAGTGGAATTGGTTCGCAAACAAGCATGGCACAAAGCGATTGATACGCTGTATGACAAGGATGTTGTCAGCGTGGAGGCGCGGTCGAGCGATGGAGATTCGCCGGAGAAACGGGGAATCGATGAGGTGCGAGGGAAAACGGATTGGTGGGTCAATGCCATGGAGGTCCACAGCTTCAAAGCGAATGGACCATTCGTCGCGCATGAACGGTTCGTGGTGCAGTACGACGCCGACGTAACCGACAAGAATTCGAAAAAGCGAATGCAACTATCGGAGGTCGGCGTTTACACGGTGAAAAACGGGAAGATTGTCCGCGAAGAGTTTCTGCCGTTTACGGGGAAGACGTAGAACCAATTTAAGCGCGCGTCTTGTCGCCAGATCGCGCAACGGGCAAGATGCCCGTTGGCCCCCAGCCAAGATGGCTCTGCTACATGCAGGGGCTCGCCCTCCATGCAAGTTATCTTGTGTTCATATGCGCTTTGTGGCTTTAGAGAATGCAGCGCGGTAATGCGCAAGAAACATAAAACACCCAACATCCAACGCCGAACATCGAATGCGTCTGTGAATTTCTGGGCCCCGACCAGAAATTCCACATAATCCGCGGTCCGTCTAACTTTGTCCGCTCTCATTATCACCTGGTGCCAGGAGATGACCAAAGAACCGGCCGGCGACGAAGAAGATGATGCTGGCGGTTCCGCACAGGGCTGAGTGCAGCAGCCAGAAGTTTGTCGCT
>QHRJ01000001.1 GCA_003220075.1 Verrucomicrobiota bacterium | reverse complement strand
ATGGTTAGCGAACGCGCCGACACAGTAAGCGATCACCAGGCTGAGCCACCAGTAACCGAAGCCGAGTTTGCCAAACCAAAAGGCTAGGGATGTTTGCAGGACCACGACCGAAAGCGCGATCAGCGCGGTCCAGGGATTTCTAACCATCAGCTGGCGTACTTCCGGATGCGCTTTAATGATCGCGCGCGCCCGCCCCGGATGCGGTTGGTCAGATTCAGACTGATAAAACGCGGCCTGCATCGGTCTTAAATTATGCATCATAGCAGCATCCTCAAACGCGCTTTTTTCAGTCGCGCACCACCGAGCAGCGGCAGAAAGAAAAATTTGCCAGGATATCGATGATGGCATCCGGCGAGGACTACGAGGCCGAAACGCTGCGTCGGCGGAAAATCGGAGAGCGTTACAAAAGGCAGTGCCAATATCGGAATTAGGTGTCCTCCACGCAAGGCAGATTGGGAATTCGGAGAAACCGTCTGCTCAAACAAGCTCGTTGATCAGCGCAGCTTCGGCGTGGTTGCACCGCGATGTTGGCTCCGCGAGCATTTCTGACAAGCTTTTGCCGCAATCCAGGATCGCGCAGCAAATTGGCGATTCCGTGTCGCAGCTCAGTCGCCGAATTGACTTGGATTGTTCCGCCGCCAACTCGGAGTTCAGTGGCCAAGGATGCGCACCGAAGGGTCGTTCACAAAAAAGCCTGGAGTCGTCTGACGCCCTGTAGCATCGATCTCCCGGCGATCAATGACGCGAACGGGCGAAACCGTTGCCGTGCCGACGCGGCGTACTTTGATTCGTTGGGGGATGAGCGAACCGGTAATGAAAACGGTCTGCTCAATCACTTTTTCCTTTCGTTGCGGGTCGGCCTTCACCGGGGTATCGGCAAGCGAGGCGCTGGCCGCGATTACAACCGTAAGGCCAGCGGCGATTACACTTTTCACAACCCAAAATACACCCGCTCGCTCGCGCTGCAAATCGCACCAAACACGAGAAGGAGCGGTTCCTTCCCACGTTTACTCGGGATGCCGCGGCTTTCGCTGGAATTGAGTTAGAACTTCTTCGTCAGGCGCGCGTACCAAAACCGGTTCGTGGCATCGTAAGTGAAGCCGGGATAATTCTGACCGTTGCCAACTTCGCCGTTTGCGCTTGGCGGATCCCGATCAGTTATATTGTTGCATCCCACCGTGAGGCTTGTTCCATCCAATAGGAAGTGTCGCCAGTCGGAAAAACGGTAGTTGGCGGTTTGGGCCGTAGCAGTTTCCCTGATGCTGCCGTCTTTGCCGCGTGCGACTTCTTTCGCGTCTTTGGAATAACCTGGCACAGGCTTTTCCTCCACTGGAATAAGTCCGGTGAAATCATAAGAAGCCTGGATGTCGAATGTCCAAGTTTGGCTAACCCAGTGCTGTCTAAGTTCGTCAGTAAATGGATTGAGGATAAATTCCTTGAACCCGTCAATATAGCGCGCGGTGAAGATGGCATCGAAATGGTTCCAATTCCAATCGAGCTGGCTCGTGCCCTTCCATTTGTACCAGCCTTCGTTCGAGGTCGACGGATCGGTCGTCCTACCAGCCAGATTTCCCGGATTCGGCCCGAACTCCGACTCGATGAACTGAGGGAAGAGGAATTCATCCAAATAAGTCACCTGCGTCAGTGAGGTAAACGTTCCCCAAGGCGTTTGCTTTTGGTATTGAACGGTAAAGTCGTACCCGCGGGCCTCTTGAGAACCCAGATTCTGGTTTGAGAGCAGAATCCGGTTGATTTGATGAGTATTTGGATCGCGTTCCACCGCCTCTCCCGGTAACAGGGCGCCCGCGGCTTCGCGTTCCAGCACCTGCTGGGCAGTGGGAACGGCCACGATCCCCGTGCGTTCGGTGTCCCAGAAATCAACCGATAGGTTTAACCCCGGGACATATTTGGGCGTGTAAACGAACCCGGCGCTGAATGAACGAGAATCCTCCGGTTGAAGACGCGGGTTACTTTGGACAAGAGTGTTCGTTTCCGGCTCGGACACGCCCGTGAGTGGATCGCGTGTACCTTGTAGCGTGGATATCGGAGCGGAAAATAATTCCTCGAGCGACGGCTGGCGGTACCCTTCGCTCCAGGTAGAGCGAATCGTCAGCTGCTCATCGAATGGTTGCCAGCGCATGCCGAACTTCGGCACCAGCACGTTGGTGTCGTTGTTCAGGAATTCTTCAAAGCGCACGCCATCCTCAAATTCCAATGAGTGCAACCCCGGAACGTTCATCTTCGGCCCGAAAATTGGGATCCTGGCTTCAGCGTACAGCGAGTAGGATTTTCGTCCTCCGCGCGCGGCATTAACCGGCGAATTGCCGATAATATCGCCCTCCTCGTTTAATATATCCGGATTCTCCTCCAGTGTTTCACGGCGGAACTGCCCACCGACTGCAAAACCAACATCGCCTCCCGGCAGCTCGAAGAGCGAGGTGGTGTAGATCGAGCCATCAAGCGTCCACAGTTTTGAGAAGTCTTCGTCTTTCGGATGCACCCTGGCAAAGTTAACGGTCGCCTCGTTAGAGGGGATCGGAACTCGGAAATCACCAAACGGATTGAATGGTACAGTCGTCCCGATAAATTCTGGGGAGTTCGGATCAAAGATAGGATCGGCTGCGTTCAAGATACGATTAAAGCGCGTCGCCGACACCTGCTGGCCGACCTGGACGTTCTTAAGCTGGCTGTAGCGCCAGCCGGCGTCGTAGCCCCAGGTTCCATCGAATAGTTTGTCGCCTTTGACGCCGAGAGTTACGAGAACGGCATCGGTCTCGTTGTCGAATAACCGATTCCCAAAGTCAGCCAGGCGAGCACGGGTCGAGCCTGAGATGATTTGCTCGAAAGGATTAAAGGGATTGAACGCATCCGCCGGAACACCAGTCTCGAGATGCGTGGGGGTGTTCGGCGGTTCCGCGCCGGGAGCGATGGGCGAGTGTGGTGGAATGGCGATGGTGGTCTGACCTTTGGTCTCGAAATTACCGGTCGCAGGTGGCGCCGCCTCGTTGTGCGTTTTCACGTTTTGGTAATAAGCGTCCGCGTAGAGCACCATCTGGTCTCCAAAGACTTTGTGGTCAGCGGCGAAATAACCGCCATAGCGCTCGCTGTCGGGGAAGGAGGAGGCGAAGAGATTGAAGTCAAACCCGGGTCGCTGTCCGCCAAGTGCTCGGACGCGGCTAGTGCCGTAGAGATAGCTGTTGGCCGGAGCTAGTCCGTTAGTTAAATCCGGCGGGCTGGCGAATATGGTCCCGCCAGGGCTCAAATTTGGTCCGCCTGCCGCTGCCGCAACGTCACTGCTAAGTGAAAGATTATATGGGCTGTTGTTTGAGCTAAGGAATGGGGGTACGATAGAATATGCGCGGTCGCGCTGGAAGATGGAATTGCGGTGGTAATAATTCAACACGCCGGTAATGTTGGTCGTTTCATTGCCAACCCCGAAAATTGCCTGAGCGAGGAACTCACCCGAATCTTCGTGCTCTGTGTTGCCGTATTGGATGCTCGTTTCCGCGTAGTTTTGATAATCGTGACGTAGTTTGATGTTGACCACGCCGGCGACGGCATCTGCGCCATACGTGGTGGAGGCGCCGTCTTTCAAAATCTCGATGCTATCGATCGCAGCCGCCGGAATCGAATTGAGATCGACGAACATGACGTTAACCAACCCGGGATTGTTCCCCGTCGGATAGGGAGCGACGCGTCGGCCATCGATCAGAATGAGAGTGGCGCGCGCATCAAAGCCACGCAGGGCGATGGTCGCGGCGCCCACCGCTGTATTGCTGCCGTTCTCGTTGTTGGATTGTGGAATGACGTTGGCGTTAACGGTCGGAAGGCTTTGGAGAAATTGTTCCGTCGTGCGCTCCCCCGATTTGCTCATCGTTTCTTGGTTGTAGATGTCGACCGGATTCGGCCCTACTTCCTCCGCTGTCGGAATGTTTGAACCGGTAACGATGACACGCTCCGCCGTCGCGCTCGCACCCGGCAAAAGATTTCCCTGGGCATCTCGCGCGCCCGCCGCGGCAGGCACGGGAGAGGGGACCTGCGCCGGAACATTAAAAACTATGGCGAGAAAGATCGCCAGCAGAACCGCACTTTTACGGAATAATCCGCACTCAGGAAGTTGGATGTTGTTCATATTTTGTTCTCCTCCGTCCGACGAATACTCAAAACGCCTCTAAGCGTTCAATGCTTTTTTTGCTTTTTTTTTTATTTTGTGCAGGCGTCTTTATAATTGCCACAACAACCGTTGATGCCGGCGCAGCGATGCTCCATGCTCCATGCTCCATGCGGCCAACTGGCATCCCATAAAAAATCGCGTATACAGTGAGGACGGAAATTGCTGCTGAAGGTGGCGTTTCCGCGCGTAAGATGCCGGCATAGCTCAGTTGGTAGAGCAGCTGATTTGTAATCAGCAGGTCGTCGGTTCGAATCCGTCTGCCGGCTTTTTCCCTTAATGTTGCAAGGAAACAAAATCGTCGTGGTGATGCCGGCCTACAATGCGGCCCGGACTCTGCGGCAGACCTACGATGAGGTGATCGCGCACGACATCGTGGATGAAATCATCCTGGTCGATGACGCCAGCGGTGACGAGACCGCCGCCATTGCCCGGACCCTCGATCGCGTGCGGGTTGAAGTTCATCCCGAGAACCGCGGTTACGGCGGCAACCAGAAAACGTGCTACCGTCTCGCCCTCGCCGCCGGAGCTGACGTCGTCATCATGCTTCATCCCGACTATCAATACACGCCGACGCTGATTCCAGCGATGGCGTCCATGGTCACGAGCGGACTTTACCCTTGTGTGCTGGCGTCGAGGATTCTGGGCGGTGGAGCGCTGCGTGGTGGCATGCCTTGGTGGAAATATGTCTCCAATCGTTTACTTACCTTAGCCGAGAACATTCTGCTCGGCGCCAAGCTATCCGAGTATCATACCGGTTATCGGGCTTTCGGGCGAAACTTACTGGAAAAACTTCCGCTGGAGAAGAATTCCGATGACTTCGTTTTCGATAATCAAATGTTGGCCCAGATCATTTGGCTGGGACATCCCATTGGCGAGATTACCTGCCCTGCGAAATACATGCCCGAAGCTTCCTCAATTAACTTTCAACGAAGCGTCAGGTATGGGCTGGGCTGCCTTAAGGTAGGAATTGAGTTCGTCTTCGCGCGTTGGCGGGGCGAGGGTTCTATTTTTCCGAGACCAACTCACGCAGCGTAGAAGCCGTCTCACAAATAGCGGGACCGATTTTCGTGAAAGCAGAGCAATCGAAGTCGATCTGATATCGCAGATCGTTTCTGGAAATATGCCAATGAGCAACCGGATGACGCGACTAGTCGCGATCTACTTCGGCCTAGCCGGTCTCGTCGCGGTCGTCTTCTTCCAAACCGCGCACTTCAATTTCGTTAACTACGACGACGGCTCTTACGTTTTCGAGAACGCGAAGATCCGGGCCGGCTTGACCTGGCGCGTCATCGTCTGGGCGTTTACCCACGTTCATTCGCAAAACTGGCATCCATTAACGTCGATTTCGCACATGATCGATTGTCAGTTTTTCGGTTTGAATGCTGGCCAGCATCATTTGGTCAATGTCGGTTTGCATACTGTAGTGGCGCTACTCTTGTTCACGTTTCTCTGGCACTCGACCAATGCAATTTGGGCGAGCGCGATCGGCGCGGCAATCTTCGCCATTCATCCGCTGCGGGTTGAATCCGTAGCCTGGATTTCCGAGCGGAAGGATGTGCTGAGCGGCGTCTTCTTCATGCTGACTTTACTGGCATACGCGAGATATGTCTGCGGCCCAGCCTGGAAACGGATGGCGGTGGTCGCGGCCTGCTTTGCTTTCGGTTTGATGTCGAAACCGATGCTGGTGACGACGCCGATCGTATTATTGCTGTTGGACCATTGGCCATTTGATCGTTTCAAGAAACAAGGCTTGTGGAAACTCATTCTTGAGAAGGTTCCATTGATTATTCTCTCAGTTGGATCGTGCGCGGCCACGCTGATCGCGCAGCAGGTGGCGATCGGGTCCACTGAGAGCCTTCCTCCGGCGTGGCGTATCAACAATGCACTCGTTAGCTACGTCAACTATTTGCGACAAATGTTTTGGCCAGTTGATCTAGTCCCGTTCTATATCCATCCGGAGTGGCGACTCGCCACCTGGGAAATAATTGGTGCAATCATTCTCATAGCTGGAATTACAGCCGCGATGTTTCTTTGGCGCCGCAAACTACCCTTCTTATTAGTCGGCTGGCTTTGGTATCTCGTAATGTTACTTCCGGTTATCGGGATAGTTCAGGTAGGGTTACAAGGCCGCGCTGATAGATACACTTACCTGCCGCAGATCGGGATTATCATAGCCGTGGTGTGGGCGATACGCGATCTAACTTCGTTTTGGCGCCCACGGGCGATGGTATTGATGCCAGCATCGCTGGCAGTAATCGGAACATTAAGTTTCCTGAGCTATCGCCAGGCTACTCACTGGCACGATACCGAATCACTTTGGAGTTATACACTTAGTGTATCGCCGGAGAACGACGTAGCACTTACCGGACTAGCCATGATAGAAGTGGCGCGCGGCCAGACAGAGGACGCAATCACTCACTGTCGCCACGCCCTCGCCCTGCGTGATGGAAATGGCGCTGCCCATTATGGGCTAGCGCTTGCTCTGTCGCGGCAACGCAAAATCGATGAAGCGATCGAGCACTGGCAAAAAAGCCTCGAAATTCAGCCGGATAATATGAACGCGCGTAATTATCTTGGGGCCGCCCTGGCCGGTATCGGGCGAACGCGTGAGGCCATCGAACAATGGCAACAAACGCTGGCTTTTGATCCAGATAATGGCAACGCCGCAAATAATCTGGGATGGATTCTCGCAACTTCGCCGGATGCGACCTTGCGCGACGGCGCTAAAGCAGTCGCGTATGGGAAACGTGCGACCAACGTGCCGGGTGGAGACAATCCGGTGGTGTATCGCACCCTGGCAGCCGCCTATGCTGAGAACGGGCAATTCGCGGACGCCATCTCGGCCGCAGAGCATGCCAAGCAGCTCGCGCAAGCAACTAGCAACTCGGAACTGGTAGGTGAACTCGATCGCTGCATCGAATTATTCCGCCAGCAGCGAACATTGCGCGTACCTTAGTTAGTCATATAAGAAGCCAGCGCGAAACCTGAGTTAACAATCCCATGTTGCAGGTGCGACATCCAAATGTTAGCTCGCTGGAATTCGAATGATGGGTGCCGGCATTGCTCCATCAGGAGGAACCGCGCACGCCGCTGCAATCAGCTAAGAAGTTGTCCGAATCAGTTAACAATTCCGCGTTGCAGGTGCCACACCTTAAAGTTATCTCGCAGAATTAGCGTGGCAGACGGCGAACAGGTGCGTTCTGCAGTGGCCTAAACAATTAGGCTCTAGCGCCAATCGGAGCAATCCCAACCCAGCAGCGCTTCCAGTCGGCCAATGTCGCTCTGCAAAATTTCCCGCACCGCCGCTCGCTCTTCATCGCGAATTTTGCGCGGATACGGAATATCGTGAGCTTCGACGGCGCGAAATCGTGCGGGTGACAGGTTCAAAAAGCGGAAAACCGCCTCGACCATTTCACGCTGATGCGCACGAAATTCTTCATATTTGATCACGAGAAATCGCTCCCGCGGAAATAACCGGAATGCGCGTTCCAATTGTTCGGCGTAGCGGCCACGATCAACATAGGAAAATTTCCGCAACTGTTTCGGCGCGGATGCGGCGATGCGACCCGCCTCGGCGGCGACTGCGTCCAGGAAATCACATGGCTCGATTCCGCGCGTTCGTTGCATGTTCCATTGCGAGAAAGCGCGCTCAATCGGGTTGCGCAAAATGACGAGGAACTTCATCGCCGGATTGTAATCCCGGATTCGAGGCAGGGCCGGCCGCCAATAAAGATAAATCGGAGTGTTTTCGCCCGCGATACTACCGGGACGTGCCGGTTGGAACATTTTGTGCAACGGCTCATAGGAGACATTGCCGCCGGCAAACAACTCGTCGTTGTCGAAAAAATGCAGCTCTTTTTTGACCGGGATAGCGATGTAGGGATGGCGCTTTAAGTAGTAGTTGAGGGCCGTCGTGCCCGACTTTTGCGCGCCCGCAACAAGGAAATCGAGTTTCTCGACCCGGCGTTTACCGAAACCGAACATGCCATTCAGTCACGCCGTCACTTGAGAACTGCGATTGCCGGCGAAGTGGAGAAGCTCGAGAATTTCACTGCGCAACGAAAGGAAATCAGAGCTGCTGCGATCGCGCGGACGATCAAGCGCGATAGGAATGATTTGTTCGATGGTGCCGGGCCGCTGCGTCAGGATGATGATTCGGTCGCTCATATAGATGGCTTCATCGATGTCGTGAGTAACGAGCAGCATGGTAGTGCGCCGGTTTTGCCAAAGGCGCAAAACTTCATCCTGCATGCGCATGCGGGTGAAGGCGTCGAGGGCGCCGAGTGGCTCATCGAGCAGAAGAACTTTGGGATGATTAATCAAGGCGCGAGCCAGAGCTACGCGCTGCGCCATTCCGCCAGAAAGGTGATGCGGGTAAGCGTCGGCAAAGGCTTCCAAGCCAACCAGGCGCATAAACTCTTTCACCTCACTGCGTTTTTGCTGGAGTACGCCACGGGCAGCGAGCCCCGCCTCAATATTACGACGCACCGTTAGCCACGGGAAAAGATTGGGATCCTGAAAGACGAGGCCTCGTTCGGCACTGGGGCCCGAGATTGGTTCCTCGTCTACCAGCAACTCACCGGAATCGGGAAAATCCAGTCCGGCAATGAGACGGAGCAAAGTTGATTTTCCGCAACCACTCGGACCGACCAAAGAAACCAACTCGCCGGCCTCCAGCGATATTGAGATCGTCTCCAACACGGTTCGGTACGTGAGTGGCTGATCGGGCGCGGGAAAACTCTTTCCTACATCACGCAACTGAAGGGAAGAAGCTACCATCGGATCATTCCCTTTTGCCACACCAGGACGCGATCCCGCAGTCTGAAAAGCAAAGTCATGATCGTGGAAAAAAATGCCGCCATGATGACGAGCGCCGCGTAAACTTTTCCGTACTCCGCCCAGCCTTGCGCCCAGCTCACGTACCAGCCAAGACCGGATTTAACTCCGACACTTTCGGCAACGACGAGGGTGAGAAATGAAGCGCCAAGTCCCATGAACAAGCCGACGAAGATGCTCGGCAACGCCGCCGGAATGGCGATGCGGAAGACAAGATAACGCGCGTTGGCCCCCAAGGTGCGCGCGACGTCGAGATACGAAGCGCGCGTATTGGAAATGCCGGATGCGGTCAACATTGTCACAGGAAACCAGACAGCCAGCGCGATGAGCGCGGCCGCCGAAATCAGGGCCGAGGGCGATATCACCATCGCAAGCGGAATCCAAGCAGTCGCGGGAATTGGGCCGACCACTTTGAGCAAAGGCATTCCCCAATAGCGCGCGGGTGACGACCAGCCGATGCAAACTCCGGTGACCAATCCCGCCGCGACCCCGAGCAGATATCCGCTCAAAAGCAGGACGAGTGAGTGCCAGGTACTGTCGAATAATAAGCCGCGATCATTGATCATGCTTTGCACCACGCCGGCCGGGCTGGGAAAATAGGGGAGCGGCAACATGCGAAAACCCGACGTGATTATTTCCCAGACGCACAGGAGCAGGACGCCAACAGTAAAGAGGGGACGAAAGCGACGCATTCGGGTTTGCAACGCCGGCCACCAGCGTTGCATGACG
This sequence comes from Verrucomicrobiota bacterium, assembly GCA_003220075.1. Classification (GTDB taxonomy): domain Bacteria; phylum Verrucomicrobiota; class Verrucomicrobiia; order Chthoniobacterales; family UBA10450; genus AV69. The sequence goes on along the minus strand of QHRJ01000001.1, from coordinate 7,242 downwards.
GCGGCAACGATTGCGCCTGCGAAAAAAGAGCCGAGAACAATTGTGTAGGTGCGGCTTTCATTGGGGGGTTCGTTCTTTGCGGCGAAAAGATGAATGCCAAGTGCGAGAGCCGCCGTCACCGGAACGGTCAACAGCGCGGAGGTGGAGTGTTTCCTTTCCTGCGCGCTAAGTGCGTACCTTTCGGCGCTGTCAGCGCGGAAATGATCCGATGGCACGCTGCCAACGGTTACTTGGCTTTGGCGAGAGATTTTCTGGCCTTGCAGCATGACTCTTCGGTGTCGGACAAAATCAATTCCGCGAACAAGCGAATGTCCTGATCGGGTGGTACCTGACCGCCGGCCACTCGTTCCACCTGTAACTGATTGAGCCATTCATCTGAGACTCCATCCAGATGCGCAAACGCGCGCTTCGCCAGGTCCGCTACGTGGGTCGAAGGGCTGAGCATGCCGGCTGTTTTCATTTCGGCGGCGGCCGATTTGACTGCTTCATCTGCACCGGAAACGCTCGGCACATAGCGCAAATGCGAAATGGCAACCGTGTTTAGCTCGGGATTGGAGGCGAGATACTTCTTCTCCACCGATAGGCGCGCGGCTGCGGCCGGATTTGCTTCGACCCATTTGGCGGCTTTCAATAACGCCCGCGTCGCTGCGGCGGCAGCTTTTGGATTCGCCGCGAGAAACTTCCCGCTCACGATGACGGCGCAGCAATATTCATCCTTATAAGGCGCGTCCTTCGCCTGATCCGCGACATTTTTCACTTTGCCCTGCGCAAGCAAAAGACTTCCGATCGGCTCCGAATCCGCTACCGCATCCACTTCGCCCTTGTCCAGGGCCAGCCCCAGTTCGCCCGCCGGAAAGACACGCCAGGTAATTTCCTTGCCAGGATCAATGCCATTCGCGCCCAGAACGCGATTGGCGAAAATAAATGGCGGCGTTCCCATCCCCGGGACACCGATGCGTTTACCGCGCAGATCCTGAATTTTGCTGATGCTGCCGTTCGCGCCCGCCTGAACCCGCAGACATCCGCGGTGGATTCCGCCGGTAAACTTCACATCAAGCCCCTGCTCGATCGGCTTGAGAAAATACATCACCAAATGATGTGTGATGTCGAAACCGCCCAGCGCCAGCACATCCTTGTAGTTGGCCCATTCGCATTTGACCAGGCTGACCTCGAGCCCTTCCTCCTTGAAAAAACCTTTTTCCACGGCGGTGAAAATCGGGGCCTCGCACGTCAACCCAATGTAGCCAACGCGCACTTTGTTTGAGGCGGCCTCCTTTTGGCAGCCGGTAAGCACAATAACAAGCGCGACGACGCAAAGAAATTTATTCACTTGGCAGAGAATGGATGTTGTTGCCACCAAAGTCGAACTACAACAACTGATATGGATCGACATCCACTGCGACGGCGACGTCTTCAGGCACTGGCAATTTATCGAGAGTTTCGCGGATCAAACGGCTCAAACGCATGATCGCGTTGCCACGCAATAGAATGTGAAAACGATATTGTCCTGACAGTTTTTCCAGTGGCGCCGGCGCGGCTTCGGCCACCATGAATTCTTCCAGCAAACCTTCGCGCAATTTGCGTCGCAGCGTTTCCGCGGAAAATTTCCCGCGCTCCTGATGCGCGGAATGAACGGTGATAAGCACCGCATGTTTAAATGGCGGAAAATCGCAGCGCTCGCGAAATTCCAATTCCTGTTCGACGTAGCCGGCGAAATCGTGATGCCGCGCAAACTGGATCGAGGGCGAAAAGGGGGTGTAACTTTGAACGAAAACCTCCCCCGGTGTTTCGCCGCGGCCGGCGCGTCCCGCCACCTGGGTAAGTAACTGAAACGTTCGTTCGCCCGCGCGAAAATCCGGAAGATGCAGCGCCAGGTCGGCATTGATAATTCCAACCAGGGTGACGTTTGGAAAATGTAATCCCTTCGCGATCATTTGCGTGCCGACCAGGATATCAATCTTGCCCGCGCGAAATGCCCGCAACGTTTCGCGATAGGCTTCCTTGCGCGACATCGAATCGGCGTCCATTCGTTTTACTACCGCGTTCGGAAAAATTTGCGCGACGGTTGATTCCACCTTTTCTGTTCCAAAGCCGACGTAAATCAACGCGTCCTGCCCGCACTCCGGGCATTTCTTTGGCACTGCGGCGGTATGCCCGCAAAGATGACAATTCAGCCGCGACATCGAGCGATGAAAGGTGAGTGCGACGCTGCAATTCGGACAGTCGCGCGCCTTCCCGCATTTGCTGCAAAGCAAGGAGGTGGAAAATCCACGCCGATTAAGAAACAAAATTGTCTGTTCGCGTTTTGCGATCCGGGCTGAAATCGCACTCCGTAATTTTTCCGACAGGATGGGAGTACGCTCGCTTCGCTGTTCTTGCCGCAGATCGATCACGCGAATCAGCGGCATCTGGCAGTTGTCCACGCGCTGGGTCAGAGTCGCGAGCTCGTACTTTTTCGTGAGCGCGTTGTAGAAGCTCTCGAGTGAGGGCGTCGCGCTCCCGAGCAGGACCACGGCCTTTTCGATCTTCGCCCGCACCACTGCGACGTCGCGGGCATGATAACGCGGCGCTTCCTCCTGCTTGTAGGAAGTTTCGTGTTCCTCATCGACCACGATGAGCCCGAGATTTTTCAAGGGGGCGAAGACGGCACTGCGGGCGCCGATCACAATACGAGCGCGACCAGAATGAACTTTGTGCCACTCATCATGTCGCTCCCCCTCGGATAAATGACTGTGTAAAACCGCCACGTCGTCCTGCGATTCGGCGAAGCGGCTTTTGAAGCGCTCGACCGTTTGCGGGGTGAGCGAAATTTCCGGCACTAGTACAATCGCAGTGCGATTTCGGGCCAGGGTTTCGCGAATTGCTTGCAAATAAATTTCCGTTTTCCCGCTGCCGGTGACGCCATGCAGCAAAATTGGTTTTGCTTCCTCCGACGATGAAATGGCGCGTACGATCGTGGCAAAGGCCGCGGTTTGTTCTTCGTTGAGTAACAATTCCGGGCCGGGAATGAATTGTTCGCCAGCGTGCGGGTCGCGGGCGACGGCACGCTCGGTAATTTTCACCAGGCCGCGCTTCGCCAGTGCGCGGAGAGTTGAAACATTGAGCGATAATCGGCGCAAGATTTCTGCTACCGGAACAGCGGCGTTCGCTTTGGTCAGTTCCTCAAGCAATTCCGCCTGCCGGGGGGCGCGGCGCCGCAGCGCGTCAATGGTGTCGACTGGGACGTTCGATCCGATCTCGACGAACTGCTGTTTTTTCCAACCCACTTCGGCCCGTCGAATCACTTGCGGCAACAAACTGCGCATGACCGCTTCGATTGGGCAGCAGTAGTAGCTCGCGATCCAGCGGGCGAGCTCGAGCAGCGGTTCGCTTAAGGTCGGGCCTTCGCCAATGACCGCCTCGATGTCGCGAATGCCTTTGGCGTTTGTTTCCTCAAGCAAAGCCACCACCGTGGCCAGCGCTCGGCGATCACGAAATGGAACCCGCACTCGTGCCCCAATGCCGATCCGCGCACTCAACGATTCCGGAATGGCGTAGTCTAACTCCCGACGAATGGCGCGATCGATAATGACGCGCGCGAATTTACTGTGCATGGTAACGCCCCACTGATGTTCCGGTTTCTTCTCAAGCTAATCATTTGTCTCGGTCTGGCGATTGCCGTCGGCTTGTTTCTTCTCGCCTTTCGTTCCGGTGACCTCATCTACACCGCTTACGAGTGGATTAGTCCGGCGCGTTTTCATCAATTTGATAATCTCATTCGCACGGTCGCGGCCGAGCATGAGGTTGATCCGATGTTGGTGAAAGCGGTCGTCTGGCGCGAGAGCCGTTTTGATCCGCGGAAAATCGGCAGCGCCGGCGAGCGCGGTCTGATGCAGGTAAGCGAGCGGGCCGCGCGAGAATGGGCACGCGAAAACCAGGTGCAGAATTTTCGTTCCGACGATTTACTCGACCCGAAGATAAATCTTGAGGCCGGCTCGTGGTATTTGCACCGGGCTTTTCAACACTGGGAGCATCAAAAAAAGCCGGCGGTTTTCGCCCTTGCGGAATACAACGCCGGTGCCAGCCGGGCCCAGCGTTGGGCCAATAACGACGCGACCGCGCCGATGTCCGAGCGGGCTTTTCGCAGTAACATCGATTTCCCTGGCACGCGCAACTACGTCAACAGCGTGCTGCAGCGCTACGAATTTTATCGGAAACGCGGCCAGATGTAGCCGTCATCCCGAGCGAGGGGAACGAACCATTTTGCGAGGGCAAATTTTACGCGGAAATTGCCGTTCTGCCGATCATGATGATGAAGGAAAAAATTGCTGAAGCGCTCGAGGAAATCGCGACGCTGCTGGAACTCAAAGAAGAAAATCCATTCAAAATTCGCGCCTATCAGAATGCCGCCCGGTCGATTGAAGCTTTCGGCGCCAGTTTTACCGATCTGCAAAATCAGGAGACGCTGGAAAAGATCCCCGGTATCGGCAAAGCCATCGCGGCAAAAATCAGCGAACTGGCGACCACCGGCGGGCTTAAATTTCTCGACGAACTGCGCGCGGAATTTCCCTCCGCCATTCTCGAATTGTTTTCCATTCCCGGTTTGGGCGCGAAAAAAATCAAAGCGCTCTACGAACAGCTGAAAGTCAGCTCAATCGCGGATCTACAAGCAGCCTGCGAATCGGGCCGGGTCGCGGAGTTGCCGGGCTTTGGGGAGACGACGCAGACAAAGATTTGCAACGCCATCGCTAATCGGGCGAAGCATGCCGGCTCTTTTCAATTCGGGGAGATTGCTGCTGAGGCCGAGCAACTGCGAAGCGATCTGGCCGCGCATAACGATGCGCTGCAAGTGAGCGTGGCGGGAAGTTTCCGCCGCCGCAAAGAAATCGTGCGCGATCTCGATTTCATCGTCGCCAGCAAATCTCCCGACGCGATCACGGAATTTTTTTGCGCACATTCGCTCGTGGAAGGCTTGATCGCGCGCGGTCCGACCAAGACGAGCGTGCGGTTAAAATCGGGAATTCAATGCGACTTGCGCGTAGTGACAAATGCCGAATATCCCTTCGCCTTGAATTATTTTACGGGCAGCAAAGAGCACAACATCGTCATGCGAAATCGCGCGCTCAATCGCGGCTGGACGCTGAACGAATACCGGCTCGGGCCCGCACCGATGGTCGAAACGAAAACAGGTAGGGGCGATTCACCTGATTCGCCCGCTGAAAAAATATCGGGCAAAGCGCGCGGGCGATTGAGGTCAATCGCCCCTACCATCCCGAAAATTGATGATGAAGCGGAATTGTATCGCGCACTCGGGCTCGATTTCATTCCACCGGAGCTGCGCGAAAACTGCGGCGAATTCGAAGCGGCAGAATCAGGAAAACTGCCGCGTTTGATCGAGCTGGAGAACTTGCGCGGCACTTTTCATTGTCATACCACCGCCAGTGACGGACACAATTCCCTCGAGGAAATGGTCGCGGCAGCGCAGGAACTTGGCTTGCAATACATCGGCATCGCCGATCATAGTCGCAGCTCGGTGCAGGCGCACGGACTCGATGCCGCACGGCTGAAGATCCAGCAAGCGCAAATTCGAAAATTGCAAAGCACACTGCCTGACATTCGCGTTTTCAGCGGAATTGAATGCGATATTCTGCGCGACGGTTCGCTCGATTTCGACGATGAGATTTTGGCGCAGCTCGATTTCATCGTCGCTTCGGTGCATTCGACGTTCAATCTCAGCGAAGCGGAAATGACGAAGCGTGTCATTCGCGCGATTTCCAATCCATTCGTGACGATGCTGGCGCATCCGACGGGACGGTTACTGTTGAAACGCGAAGGCTACGCCATCGATATTCCCGCCGTGCTCGACGCCGCGGCGGACACCGGCACCTGGATTGAACTCAATGCCGCTCCGAAACGGCTCGATTTGGATTGGCGCTGGTGGCCGCCGGCAAAGGAAAAAGGCGTGCGTTGTGTGATTAACCCCGACGCTCACCGCACCGCGCGTTTGCAGGATTTATGGTTTGGGATCGGCGCCGCGCGCAAAGGCTGGCTAACGAAAGAGGATGTGGTGAATTGTTTGCCACTAGAGAAAATCGAGATCGAGCTGAAGAAGAAGCGCACCTCGCCGTCATCCCGAGCAAAGTCGAGGGATCCCGTGGCGAAACCCTCAGGCTAACACCTTGGGATCCCTTGGCTTCGCTCGGGATGACGGCTTAACACTTCTCTCTTTGCGGCAAAAACATGGTGAGACACTTGCAGGCGCCGCCAGCCTTGAGAAACTCGCTCATCGGCAGCTCGTGGCAACGATAACCACGAGTCGTTAGCGTCTTAACGAGATTTGGGGCGCCTTCCGGCAACACGATGTCGCGCTCGAGCACAACGGCGTTGCAGGAAAAACATTTCGCCTCCTCTTCTTCGACGTCGATCAACTCCGGCACGTGCGCGCAAATGGCGCGCTGACCGTATTCATCAAACGCCGCGGGAAACCAGACCGCTCCGCCATCGGGCAGCGGACAAAAGCAGGTGTCGAGATGGTAAAACCGCGGGTCGACCAGCTCGACGGAGATGACGAGGCAGCCAAGTATGTCCGCCACCGCGCGGTGGGATTGGATGTCGCTGCGAAATTTGTAACCGCAAAAAAGAGCGTCGCCGCCAAAGAGCGCGTCGCCTTCGCCTTCGAAATACAAATTCTCCGGCAGCCGAAGAACTTCGTAACCGTGCTCTTCCATCCAACGCACGAAATAAGGCGCTTCACCCGCCCGTTCCTGATGGCGAAAATTACTTGGGATAAATTTTCCGCCGACGGCAAGCCCGGCATTGGCGGTAAACACCATGTCGGGCAATTTCGGTTGTGGCCGCACGAGCTCAATTTTGCTGTCGAGTGAAGCTAATGTCTTGTGCAGTCCCTGCCATTGTGATTTCGCCAGCTCGGTTTCAGCGCCGCGCGCCCGACTCATCCAGGGATTGATTTCGTACTCGATCCCGTAGTAATCCGGCGGACAAAGGAGCAATTCGCGCATCTTTTATTTCCGAGGCGTCACTTCTGCGCCCTGTTCGCGCAGATGCATGATCAATTGATCGAGCGACTCCTGCGAAGGTGCCGTGATTTCGATGCGAGCAAAGCTCTGGTCTGCTCGCTTTTGTCCGATCCGGAATTCGACCGTGTTAAAAGAAGCGCCCTGGGTCACAATCTGATCGAGAATCTTCGTCAGGGTGAGGGAATCGATGATGTGCCCGCGTAATTCAATCGTTTCAGAAAACATC
>QHRJ01000037.1:14956-22550 GCA_003220075.1 Verrucomicrobiota bacterium | reverse complement strand
AGTTCGCGAGGCAATTGTCGAGGCGGTACAGAGGACGCTCGAGAGCGGTCGCGCTGATTGGCAGCGAAAATTTAGCGCGCCGGTTCCAGCGATTGCACATTCGACCGTCTCGGGGACTGAGCCGATCGAACGTGTGTCGCCCCAAACCCCGGGAGAATTAGTGACGGTGCCGTCCCAGGCGGAAACAATGGGATGGGATAGCATCCATCCCTCCAGTTTTGGAGTACCGAGTCAACCCGCGTTACCGCCACCGCCGTTGGGGGATAAGGACGATTCGCGGCCGATTGAGGGCAATCGTCCTTGTCTTGAACCACAAGTCGAACCGCGACGCGATCAGCAGTTTCAAATCATCGGTGTGCTTAATCGGCTTTACGTGCTGATGGAAAATTCCGACGGGCTCGTTTTGGTGGATCAGCACGCCGCGCACGAGCGAATTTTGTTCGAGGAATTGCGCCGGCGAATGGAAGAGCAGGGGGTGCCGTCGCAGCGCATGCTCTTGCCACAGATCTTTTCTTTGCCGCCGCGCGATGCGGAATGGGTCGAACGCAATGTAGCAACATTGCAGAAAATGGGGATTGGAATCGAAAATTTCGGGGCCAACAGTTTTCGGATCGATACTCTACCGGCCTTTCTTGAAATCGCAGATGCCGCGGGATTCTTGCGCAAAGTGATCGATGAATTGAAAACAACCAGCCGCAGCAGTTCGCCGCTTCGTCTGGGCGAAGACATGATCGCGAAAACGGTTTGCCGTCACGCCGTCAAAGCTAACGATCCATTGCGTTATCCCGAAATCGAAAAACTAATTCGCGATTTGCTCGCTTGTGATCTGCCGTACTGCTGTCCCCACGGCCGTCCCACCATGATCCAAATTTCGCACGCCGAATTGGAGAAAAAATTCGGGCGAAAAGTCTAGGATGACCGCACCGGCAATCGACGTCCTCGGTGTGCGAATTAGTGTCACCGGTGAGGATCGCGCGCGCGAAATCCTTTTCGACGCAGCGCACAGCTGCCGCCGGGGATACGTCACCGTCACCCGCGTGCATGGCATGATAGAAGCGCAGGATGACGCGGCTTTTCGCAACAATCATCGCTTCGTCATCCACGGCGCAGCGCAACTCGTGAAAGGCGTTTTACAGTCGCCGCCGCCCTCATAGATTTCCGAATGCCAGGGCGACTCCTTGTGACCGGAGCCGGTGGCTTTATTGGGGGCCATCTCGTAGCCGATTTACTGCGCGAAGGAAAGCAAGTGCGTGCCGTGGACTTAAAGCCATTCGAGGAATGGTATCAGCTCTTTCCGGAAGCGGAAAACTTGCAGCTGGATCTCTGTGGCAAGGATGCATGTGAGCGCGCAGTCCGGAACATTTCCCTGGTTTACAACCTCGCCGCCGACATGGGTGGAATGGGTTTTATCGAAAACAACAAGGCGCTGTGCATGTTGAGCGTGCTGGTTAATACTCACATGTTAATGATGGCGAAAGAAGCGGGAGTTTCGCGTTTCTTCTACTCTTCCTCGGCTTGTGTGTACGCCGCGGATAAACAAACAGATCCCAACGTTACTGCGCTTGAAGAAGAAGATGCATATCCAGCCATGCCTGAGGATGGCTACGGTTGGGAGAAATTATTTTCCGAACGAATGTGCAGTCACTTTCGCGAAGACTTCGGGTTGGAAACACGCGTCGCGCGCTATCACAACGTCTACGGGCCCCACGGGACTTATACCGGTGGCCGGGAGAAAGCGCCGGCCGCGATTTGTCGCAAGGTGATCGAGGCAAAGCTCAGCGGAAACCACGAGATTGAGATCTGGGGCGACGGCCATCAGACGCGCAGCTTCATGTGGATTGATGACTGCGTGAAGGGTACACAGATGATCATGGACGGCGATTTTGTCGAGCCGCTGAACCTCGGCAGTAGTGAACTCGTTAGTATCAATCAGCTAGTCGATATTGTGGAGGAGATCGGCGGCGTAAAACTAAAACGGAGCTACAATCTAAAAGCGCCAAAAGGAGTAAATGGTCGTAACAGCGACAACGCGCTAATCCAGAAAATTTATAATTGGGAGCCGGCGACGAAGCTAAGTGATGGTTTGGAGCGTACCTATCGCTGGATCTATGATCAGATGACGAAAGGGAAGCCTTTACGAGTAGAAGCCGGAGTCCATAGCTGATCGAAACTCCGGTGTGATAAATCGCAGGGGCTTTTAATGTAATCTCAATTTAGCGCTCACCTTCACCGTCTCTCCTTGGGAAGGGAGGGGAGGGATCGCCGCAGGCAACAGGAGCAGCCGGAACGAACGCTCAAGCTTCGGCGGCTTCACTCGATTTCTTTTGGTAGTCGCCTTTGCCAAAGTATTTTTCGAGCCAGACGTTTTTCATCAAAATGATTGTTTGCGAGCGACAAGAAGGAATTGTTCGCCGAAGAGCCGCCAAAGGAAAGGGAGCTTCAGGTAAATCGCGATTAAGAACGTTGGAAAGCGTGGCCCTGTAGCCATGGTATAGGGCAAGAATTTTGCAACTGCCTGCTCGATAGTAAATCCGGTCGCGCGTAGCCCTTCGGCCAATGATTTTTCCGTCAACGGAATTGAGTGGTCCCAAAAGTCCCAATATCTTCCCGGTAAGTATTTGATGTTCGGCCCCAATGCGATAAGGCAGCCGCCTTGACGCAGACAGCGATGGGCTTCGTGGAGAGTTCGGTTGAGCGATTCTTTATTGGGCAAGTGCTCAAAAAAGTTACTGGTAAAAACAACATCAAGATCTTGGTCGGGCAGGTCCCAACGAGTCGAGCAGTCTTGTTCGAGAAGGGTTACTGACTTGTTCAGGTATTGTTTGGTGGAAGGATTCAGGTCCATCGCCCATTTGCGGCGGGAACGAATATGATTAATGAATTGCCCGTAACCACAACCAAGATCAAGAACATTACCATTTTCGGGAACCAAACGTTGCCAAAACTCTGAGCACAAAGTCGCCCATACTTGGTCGCGATATTCCAAGCGATCGCCGAAACGATTCTGATAAAGTGACTGTAGTTGGGTTTTATTAGCTGGGTTCACTTGTTTTCCTGTAGTCGCCGCGGCTAAAGTATTTTTCGAGCCAAATATAAAGGCAAATGAAGAGGTAACGGCTGCCCATTTCGTTGATCTTGAGTTTGGCGGCTCCGCTGCGGCGATTGCGCCAGGTAATTGGAATCACCGTCCAGGTATAACCGCGCACGATCGCTTTTAGCGGGATCTCGACGGTTAAGTTAAAATGCGGCGAGAGGAATGGACGGCAACCATCAATGACTTGCCGCCGATAGGCCTTAAAGGCATTCGTAATGTCGTTAGGTTTGATGCGAAAAAGGGCGCGAATGAATAAATTAGCGCAGCGATTGATCCAAAGTTTGAGCCAGGGATAATCAATGACGCCGCCGCCTTTGACAAAACGACTGCCGAATACGCAGTCATAACCGGAGTTAAGGACCTGCCAGTATCGCACGACGTCACGGCAATCATCCGATTCATCAGCCATCATGATGACTAGAGCGTCTCCTTTGGCATGGTCGAAACCGAGGACGACGGCGCGGCCGAATCCATGCGCTTCTAGATTTTGAAGTGGGCGCAAGGTTTCCACCCGTTTCTGCGTCTGCTGCAAAACATTCCAGGTGTTGTCGGAGCTTCCATCGTCGATAACGATGATTTCATGAGGGACGTTGTTGAGGCGTAACTCGACGTGCAGATGTTCCACCGTCGCGGCGATGCATCCGGCTTCATCGCGCGCTGGAATAACGACGCTAAGGAGCTGTAGGGGCGGTTGCTCTCGTGGCGGGTCAGTCACGGCGCAGAGGAGAGGTCGAGCCAATTCGGATTGCGTTGCGCGTGGTTGGCAATTTCATCGAGAATGGAGGGAAGGTCACGCTTTGGTCGCCAGTTAAACTGGGCAGCAGTTTCTCGGTTATCCATTACCAGCCATGGAACATCGAAAGATCGCGGCGTTCGATCCGATTTGACCGAATGTTTTCCGAAACGCTCCGCGCACCAGCTTGTAAGTTGCGCCAGAGACATGGCATTACCCGTGCCGCCTCCGACATTGAATGTCGTGACTCCAGGTTCCTCCGAGTATTCTATTTGCTGCGCAACAAGCTCGGCCACATCGTTGGCATGAAGCCCGTCCCTAACCTGCCGACCCGAGCCATCAAAGCCGATGTATTTCAGCGGACGCTTTTGCGCGTAGGCATGTAACCAGTAAGAGAAAATACCTTGTTCTGAAGTCCCAAACTGACCTGCCCCCGCGATAACGCCACAGCGATTGATCCATAAAGGAAAAGAGAAACAGTGTTTGTATTCCAGAGCGAGACACTCCGACGCCAGCTTGGTGCTGCCGTAGAGTGAGATCGGAGGTAAAGTTGAGAATTCTGTCGTCAGTCCGTTAGCTGACGCGCCCTGAACTGGAGCGGCGGTTTTATCCCATTCGAAAGCGTGCTTGCCTTTGATTAACGGCAACCCTGTCAGCGCTGCAATGGAGTAGACACGGCTGGTGCTAAGGAGAACCAGACCTGCTTTAACGCGTTTGCAATACTCAAGGAGATTTGCTGTTCCGTACAGGTTATGTTCGATCACCTGCCGGGAACTGCTGCGATTATCTACTCCGGCTAGCACACTTGGGTTGGCAGCCGCGTCAATTACCCAATCAACGGCGGGAAGGTTCTCGAAGTCCGAGGCATTTCGAACATCGCCGTGCTGGACGGTGATTCCTCGTGAGCGCAAGATCGAGCGATTGATCTCGCTTCCGGGCCTGGCGAAGTTTTCGATTCCGCTAATTTTGAAAGAAGACCGGTGTTCACGAAACCAGGTTGCGAGCGAACTACCGACGAAGCCGCAGATTCCGGTAATGAAGAGTTTCATCGCGAGAGGCGACAATGAGGTTCGGTTGCGAACCAATCAAAATTAATTTTGACCATGGACACGCTGAAGATGACGCTCCTGCGATTGTAGCGAAAGCACGAACGAAAGGAATGAGCTGTCACCGTGAACGATTTTCTTCTGTCCATTTTACTCGGCGTCGTCGAAGGACTAACGGAATTTTTGCCGGTTAGCTCGACCGCCCATCTTCGGATCGCTGAAGCACTGCTGCGTCTCGATCTGCACGATGCTTATTGGAAGATGTACACGATCGTGATTCAACTGGGAGCGATCCTGGCGCTGCCCGTTTATTTCTGGAATCGGATCTTGAAATTTCTTGCAACTTTCCCGCGCGGCGAAAGCGGGAACCGTAACCTTTTCACGCATCCCTTTGGTCTCACCCTCATCGCCTTTGTTATAACCGCGGTGCCATCGTTTCTTTTGAAAAAACAAATCGGACAGAACTTGGAAAATCTTTGGGTGATGGCGTGGGCACTGTTCATCGGCGGCGTCATTATGTGGTTGGTGGACGCGCTTTGTCGCAATCCACGCACGTTGCGAATGGAGGAAATGTCGTTGCCGCAGGCAGCCTGGATCGGTTTCGCCCAGATTGCATCGGCCGTTTTCCCGGGAACATCGCGTTCGATGTCAACCATCGCGGCCGGGCAATTGGCCGGGCTTTCCCGGAGCGCAGCGTTGGAGTTTTCGTTTTTCCTTTCTATGCCGACGATGGTGGTGGCGACCGGCTACGATTTGCTTAAGACCTTGCGGCACGGGAGCGATGAAACAAGGCTCGCGCCGCTGGTCATGACCGGACACAATTGGGTAGTGCTAATGATTGGCGCAATCGTTTCATTTGTAGTGGCATTGGGTGTTGTCGCCTGGTTTATGAACTGGGTGCGGGCGCGCGGCTTCGCGCCGTTTGCGATTTATCGGATTGTTTTGGCGGTGGTATTATTCGCGCTGTTGATGCGCGGTTTGATTTAAAAAATGGCCGCGACCGACGTGATCCTACCCGATCTGCAAAGCTGCGTGCTGTGCGAAGACGTCCGACACGAATTCAATGGCATGCAAACATTGGTGGGCGTGATTAATATCGTGCCCGCCCCGCAGTTGCCCATCACCTGCATGCGACTCTGCATTTGGTCGCGCTGGTGCAGCGGCGCGGGAAAATTCAAGCAGCGCTCGCGCATCATTGGAGTGGATGAGCAACACGTGCTAGCGCAGGCGGAGGTGGACTTTGAGTTAAAGGAAATGGAAGGACACGCCACGAATGTCCATTACTTTGGCGGGGTGCAGTTCCAGCAATTCGGACTGCATCACGTCGAGATTTATCTACAGGACGAATTACGATTGCGTTTTCCGTTGCCCGTGGTGCGAGTGGTGGCGGAGTAAATCACTAATCATTCGGCAGGGACGCCGAATGTAGCGGGCTGGAAGCCGGCGCTCCTGATACGCAGAAACAGACGGCGCTACGCCCGCCAAAGGACCAGGATTAAGATTATCAGAAGCAATAATCCGCCGCCCGGATAATAACCCCAGCCCGAGCTATAGGGCCAGGTTGGCAATGCGCCAATTAACAACAGCACCAGAATGATCAGTAGGATAGTACGCATATTTTGTTCAGATACCTCATTATCGCGCCGCATGTCCAGAATGGTCTTGCGCGGCACGCCGCCGCTCTTATCCTGTGAGGCAAGTCCCGAATGCCTCGACCGAGCGCATCGGGACAAAATTTTGCCCAAAAAGTCATGGCCAACACGATCCTGATCGGCGCGCAATGGGGTGACGAAGGGAAGGGGAAAATCATCGACGTGCTTACGGCTGACGCCGATATCGTGGTGCGCAGTCAGGGTGGGAACAATGCCGGACACACCGTCATTCATCGTGGCAAGAAGTACATTTTGCATTTGATTCCGTCGGGCATTTTGCGGCGCGGCAAAGTTTGCGTAATCGGCAACGGCGTTGTTGTCGATCCGGTCGCGCTGGTGAAAGAAATTGACGGCTTGAAGAAGTTAGGCGTCCGCATCGGTCGCAATCTTCTGGTGAGCGACGCTGCGCATCTGGTTCTGCCGTACCATCGCGCCCTGGACGAACAACGTGAGCTGCGGAAAGGGGTGGCGAAAATCGGAACGACGAAACGAGGGATTGGTCCTGCCTATGGCGACAAGGCGGCGCGCACTGGTTTGCGGGTTTCCGATTTGATGCAGCCCAGGCTGTTTTCGAAGAAGCTCGAAGCGAAAATGCGCGAGAACAACGCCATCCTGCGAGCGCTGGGGGCGAAGCCGAATGATTTTCGCGAAGTGAACCAGCAATATTTGGCGGCGGGCGCGTCGCTGTCGCCGTTTGTGGCGAACACGGTGGTTCATTTGCATCGGGCCTTGCAGAGCGGGCGCGAGATTTTGTTTGAAGGCGCGCAAGGGACTTTTCTCGATATCGATCACGGGACCTATCCGTACGTGACATCATCGAATACTACTGCCGGCGGCGCGTGTACCGGCTCGGGCGTTCCCCCGCATCGAATGGATCGAGTGGTCGGGGTGATGAAAGCGTACACGACGCGGGTAGGCGAAGGACCGCTCCCGACGGAAGACGCGAGCTTTGCGAAAAGATTGCACGAAATGGGACGCGAATTCGGCGCGACGACCGGGCGGGCGCGCCGCTGTGGTTGGTTCGATGCCGTGACGACGCACTACGCGACGATGATCAATGGGATTGACG
>QHRJ01000037.1:0-14910 GCA_003220075.1 Verrucomicrobiota bacterium | reverse complement strand
GATCGGCCCGGAAATTTGCCGATCTGCCGAAGCGAGCGCGCGATTACCTGAAACGAATCTCGGCATTAACAGGCGCGAAACTAACAATCGTTAGCGTTGGGCCGACGCGCGCCGAAACGATTATGCTTTGAGGATGGCGGCGCTAAAAATTACTCCGCGACACATCGCCATTATTATGGATGGAAACGGTCGCTGGGCCAGGCAACGTGGTTTGCCGCGAATCAAGGGCCACGAAAAAGGAGCGGACGCGGTGCGCGAATGTGTGGAAGGCTGCGGCGAATTGAAGGTAGAATACCTGACGCTCTACGCCTTCTCCGCGGAAAACTGGCAGCGACCGAAGAGCGAGGTCTTCGCGTTGATGCGGTTGCTCGAGAAATTTTTAAGGGATAAAACGCCGGAGCTAATCGAGAAAAATGTACGGCTACAAGCAATCGGACGGCTGACCGATTTGCCGGACAACTGCCAGAAGCGATTGCACGAATCGATCAAACGCACGGCCTCAAACACCGGGCTTACGCTCATTCTTGCGCTCAGTTACGGTGGCCGCGATGAGATCATCGATGGAATTCGCAGTTTGCTGCGCGAAGTCGAAGCCGGTCACATCGATCGAGCGATGATTAATCCGGAGATGTTCAGCAAACATCTTTACACCCGCTATTATCCCGATCCGGACCTGCTCATTCGCACCTCGGGTGAGATGCGGATTTCCAATTTCTTGCTCTGGCAGCTTTCTTATACCGAAATGTATGTGACACCAAAGCTGTGGCCGGATTTCACGAGGAAAGATTTGTTTGCGGCGGTGGACGATTTCGCGAAAAGGCAACGTCGGTACGGCGGGGTGTGATTTGGTGGAGGGACGTGCTTCCGCACGTCCAGAACGAGAAGAATCTCGTCTCTCTGCCAAAGCCAATGCACAAGGATTCCGGGAGCACACGCGTCTCGCGTGCCAATCTTTACAGAAAAGTCCGCGATCGCGAGGACACGATCGCCAACACGCGGGACGCGTACGCTACCCAGAGGAAAGGGAAACGAATTTACAACAACTCTTCTGCGACGGAATCGGCTACCAATTTTCCGGCGCGAGTAAGAGCGAAGCGATTTGCTTGGAGGGAAAGCAATCCATTGCTGACCAAATCCTCTGCCTGATTTTGATCAACCGTATCGGCAACAATTCCCTCGCGGGTACGCAAACCAAGTGCGATGTGCTCGGTTCGTTTCATCGCTGGAGTTAATTTTTCGATCGACGCAACCGGTGATTCGTTAGCGAACAGAGACCGGGCATATTCATGATGATCGGCAACGTTCTGCCAGCGCTCCAATCCGAGGGTGGAAAACGCACTCGGACCGATCCCGATATAGTCCGCGCCCTGCCAGTAAGCCCGATTGTGCTCAGAGCGAAATCCCGGATGCGCGTAGTTTGAAATCTCGTAATGCTCGTAGCCAACCCGCTCCAGCGTCGTCATCGCAAGCTCGAGAAAACGCGCTTCCGTTTCATCATTAATCGCAAATTCGCCACGCGCGAAGCGTGCGAGAAATTCAGTGTCCTCCTCATAGGTGAGGCAGTAGGTAGAAATATGTTCGGGCTGGAGCGCGATCGTTTTCTGCAACGAATGGTGCCATTGCCTTTCCGTTTGTCGGGGTAACGCAAACATCAAGTCGATGCTGATGTTGGAAAATCCGGCGCTGCGAAAGATATGAAACGACTCTTCCGCCTGAGTCACGTCATGCTCACGGCCCAGTAAATTCAAAAGCTGGTTGTCCCAACTTTGCACGCCGAGGCTGATACGGTTGATACCGAAGTCGCGTAACGCCGCCGCTTTCGTTGCCGAGACACTCCCAGGGTTTGCCTCGATGCTCCATTCGCGCAATGCGCCCAAGTCGAAAATTTCGTGAAATAACCCGAGCAGGTTCTTCAGTTGAGACGTGCTGAGAACGGTCGGTGTACCGCCTCCAAAGAATATTGTTTCCAGCGTTAGCGGAAATTTTTTTGCAACCCGTCTCGCTTCGGAGACGAGTGCCTCGCAAAAGCGCGCGACCTCCGTCGCATTCCCGCGCGTCTTGTAAAAAGCACAGTAAGGACAAATGCGCGCGCAAAATGGGAAATGAACGTAAAGATGGCGGATCCCGTTTGGCGTGGGCGTGTCATCCTCGTTCATGAGATTATGATCTTTCGTGAGCTTCCAGAGTTACATCTCGCGGATCATCTCAAGCTGAGCAACCTTTGGCTGTGAACGAGCTCGAGTTGCTGAAACCGGTTTCGCGTTCGTTTTATATTTCGATTCGCTTATTGCCACGCGCGCTGCGGGAACCAGTAGCGCTGGCTTATCTGTTGGCGCGAACGAGCGACACTATTGCCGATAGCAGTGCCGTTGATGTTGAGAAACGAATCGAGCTGCTCGGCCGATTCTCGCGCGCGATCGCAGGAAAAGATCAAACGGTCGGGAAAGCATTTGAGGAGCTGCTCGTTTCGCAACGGGATCCCTCGACTGAGCTCGGGATGACAGCGGGGGAAAGGATACTGCTGGAATCGGCGGAGGCAATTTTGCGGTCGCTGGAAAATCTTTCGCCGGAAGATCAGCGCGATGTTCGCGAATTGCTCGCGATCATTACGCGCGGTCAGCGACAGGATTTGATGCGATGGGGTGGAGAACTCACGGCGTTGGCCAATGCGGAGGAATTGCGCGAGTACACTTATTTGGTGGCCGGCTGTGTGGGCGAATTTTGGACACGCGTTTGTTTTCGCAAAGTGCAGAGTTTCACCGCGCGAGGCGAAACGGAAATGCTCGAACTGGGAGCGAACTATGGCCGCGGTTTGCAGTTGGTAAATATTTTGCGCGACGCGAGCAACGACTTGCGCGCCGGTCGCTGTTATTTTCCGGAGGACGAATTGTGTGCCGCCAATCTATCTGCTTCCGATCTGCTGAACGCGCCGGCTGATTTTCTGCCAATTTATTTACGCTGGATCGCGGAAGCGCGCGCTGGGTTGGACGCTGGGCTGGAATATTCCATCGCGATCAATCCACCGCGCGTGCGCGTAGCCACAGTTCTGCCGGCAATGATCGGAGTACGCACGCTCTCAATGATTGAGGAAAGCGGATTGGAAGCTTTGCGGACGCGATTGAAAGTTCCGCGCAATGAAGTGCGGGGTATGATCGCGTCAACCACGATTACTCTCGCAAGCCAAAGCCGATTGCGACGGGCGCGAGCAAAGCTGTAGCGGCGGCGCCACATTTGAATTAACGAATCACGCTTCAGTCCTGGCTCGACAGAGTCTCGCCCTACCGATTCAGATCGCGGCCACAAATGCTTGCCATCCCGAGCGAAGTCGAAGGATCCCGTTGCCTAATCTGTAAGGCAACTTCAGCCGGTCCCTCGGTCCGAGCCGGACTGGCGGTCCCGCTCGGGATGACAGCTATTGGTTCTTGCTTGGCGAGAGGGAGGCAACATTTTCTCGAAGCGCGGATCACCGCGCAGCGAGTCCCAATCTGGGTCGAGCCGCAACTCGCCATAACTGAAACACCCGATTCCTCCTCCATGGGTAGCCAGTTGCTGAAGGGCTTGGTCGTTTTCGCCAGCCCAACCATAAATTTTTGCCAGATCAAGAAGTGGCGCGAGGCCCGACGTGGGTCCTCGGGACAAGGGCAAAGTTCGCGGGCGCGCCGACCGGCCTTGAGCTTCCTCTTTTTGCCCAAGCGCTGCCTGAACTCGTCCGAGCAGACTCCAAGCCGATGCATTGTCGGGCTGATCGCGGACCAGCTTCTCCAAGATGGCGCGAGCCGCGGCAAAGGCCCCAGTTCGCAACCTCGGGGCGGTTAAAGGCGCGGGCACCATAGCCGACATACCATTCCCTTGGACTCGGGATGACCGTGAAAGTACGTCACAGAAAATAATTTCGCTGTCTCTCGCTGATCGGGCGATCGAGTTTTTCCAGCACCGCCATCATGTCTTCCCAAACTTTGCGTTTCTCACCGGGCGATTGGTTCCGCAGCAAATACGACGGGTGATACGTGATCATGAGTGGAGTGTCGTGATAGGAATGCCATTTGCCGCGCAACTCACGCATCACGCCGCGCTCTCCAAGCAAACCTTCCACAGCCGTTGCGCCCAGCGCGACCACCACGCGCGGTTGAATGATTTCGATTTGCTCAATCAGATAGCCGATGCAGGTCCGCATTTCTTCGGGCGTAGGTGGACGATTTCCGGGAACGCCCTTCGGCACGTAGGGACGGCATTTTAAAATATTTGCGATGTAAACCTCGTCGCGGGTAAGGCCCATCGTCTCGATAATGCGAGTGAGCAATTGACCGGCGCGGCCGACGAAGGGCTCACCGCGCGCGTCTTCATCCGCGCCCGGTGCTTCACCGACGAACATCAACTCCGCGTCCGGATTACCGACACCGAAAACAGTTTGGGTGCGGCTGCGCGCCAGGTGCGGACACTTCGTGCAAACGCAGACGCGATCACGCACCTGCCCGAGCGAAGCAGCTTTGGCTGCAATATCGGGAACGTGGTGGTCGGATCGAGACTCCAGCAATCGGTCAAGCGTCGCGCGAGAAACACGGAACGTTTTCTCCTGGGAATCGCGAATCTCCTTTAGCGCTTCGAGAACGAGGGAAAGCGCGGGCTGAAGCACGGCTGATGATGTCACCTTTGCGCGCGCGATCAAATCCTTTGATGATGGAAGCGTGAGTGTGCGGCTAAGTGATTACGATTACGAGCTCCCGCGGGAATTGATTGCGCAACATCCACTGCCGCGTCGGGAAGATTCGCGTATGATGGTGTTGCATCGCGACCGGAAGGAAATCGAACATGCGCGATTTGTGGATCTTAAAAAATTTCTGCGCAATGACGATCTGCTCGTTTTAAATAACTCGCGGGTTTTGCCGGCGCGCCATTTTTCCGACGACGGGAAATTCGAATTTTTGTTTCTGGAAAAGATTGCGCCGTGTCATTGGAAAGCGTTGGTAAAGCCGAGCCGCAGATTTGGAAAAGGCGCAGCCACTTTTATTCAAGGAGTGCGCGCGGAAGCGGGCGAAATTTTTGCCGATGGCTCTTGGGAAATCGTGATGTCTGACGACATCGATCTTCAGCACGGCGGTGCGATGCCTCTACCACCGTATATCAAGCGGCCGGCGATCGTAGGCCCCCGCTACAGGGCAGAGGATGAAGCGCGTTATCAAACGGTGTTCGCGGAGTACGAGGGCTCACTTGCGGCGCCGACGGCCGGACTGCATTTCACTCCGCAAATTCTGGGCACTCTTCCACACGTTTTCATCACGCTTCATGTCGGGACGGCAACTTTTCGTCCGGTCAAAGTGGAAGACATCACTCAACATCAAATGCATCCCGAGCGATTTTCGATTTCGCCGGATGCAGCCGAGGCAATCACGAAAGCAAAGCGCATCGTCGCGGTCGGAACCACAACCGTTCGTGTCTTGGGATCGGTTCAGCGCAATTTTGGAAAAATTCAAGCCGGCGAAGGCGAGACGAATATTTTTATTTATCCGCCATTCCAATTTCAAGTGGTCGACGTTTTGCTGACAAATTTTCATCTGCCGCGGTCGACCCTGCTCATGCTGGTAAGCGCATTTGCCGGGCGCGAATTTATCCTGCGTGCTTACGAGGACGCGGTGCGAGAGCGGTATCGTTTTTTTAGCTACGGTGATTGCATGCTGATTTTGTAGCTGCGATCACAGACGCCAGAGCGCATGAAAATTTACGCGCTCTAGAGTGCCGCTACCGACAGAACTTAGAAATCTTAAAGGTGGGTGCATCGGGATCCCTCGACTTCGCTCGGGATGACCGGTTATAAGGTGATCACTCACTTATGCGTTCGCCCGAAAAACCGAAAGGCGAATTGGTTATTCGCACCATCGCCATGCCCGCGGATACAAATCCTAATGGCGATATTTTTGGGGGATGGTTGATGTCGCAAATGGATCTGGGCAGCGGCATTCTCGCTTCGAAAACAGCGAAAGCCCGCGTCGTTACTGTCGCGATGGAAGGCTTGTCATTTCTTCAACCGGTCGGAATAGGGGACACGGTCGCGTGTTATGCCTGGGTGGAAAAAATCGGGCGCACATCAATGACCATCCCGGTGGAGGTTTGGGTCGAACGCTTCCGGGAACATGGCCGGCAAATCCTGGTGACGCGCGGCGTTTTCGTTTACGTCGCGGTTGATGATGCCGGCCGACCAATTCCGGTGCAACGGGATGCCGGCTAGTTTTCCGCTGGCGCTGGTTCCGCGCTCGCGGTAACAGATTCCGGACTGATACTGGTGGCGATTGTTGGTTCGCTTTGCATCCGCGGCGGCTGAATTTTCGGCGAACGGGAGAGCTTTCGTTGTAGCTTCATCCGGTTGTAGCTGGAGTGCCTAATGTAACGGGCATACGCGGCCTGATGGCGTCCGTTGGATGTAAGGTAGGAGCAACTCCCATCAGTGAGCGCGATTAGGGCGACGAACAAAAAAAGCGGGATTTTTTTCACGACGCCTTCGCCAGTTGCGGTGTGGGATGAACGGTTGCGATTTGCCCAATCCGCAACAACTCGGAAACCACGAGATAGATTTTCAATTCACAAACTGCGTTCTGGCGAAACAGCTCATTAATAGTGAAGCGGCGATCAAAACTGTAGTTCCAGATTCGTTCCGCCAACGGCTTCAGCTCCGGTTCCGCATCGGGCGGCCATTCAAAACTTGGGGCCAGCCGCTGCAGCAGCGTGTTGGGGTCAGGCGTTGTTTTCTTGAGATTGTGAAACTCGTCGCGATGGCGCATCGCGGTAATCAGCATATCGTTTGGAGATTGAGCGATCTCGACTGATTGCAGGCAATCGGTAATCGGCTGCACTCCGGAGGCGAAGGAAAAACTCCCGGGAATATCGTCGCTTAGGAAGAGCTGCCAGAATGCTTCCTCGCCGGTGAGCTGTTGAAATTGACCGCTACGAAGCGCGCCACCTTGAAAATAGAACGTGGCTAATCGTTCGTTGTGTTCGTTCAACACCTCGAGCTCCCCCGTTTGTCCGGAGCTGATGATGGTTTGATGGACCGTAACCAAATCGAAGTTCGCCAGGCTGCCGCTCAGTTTCTGAGGTCCGCTTGGTCCCTTGCCCGCACGGACGTGGTGGAGCCGATGCGCCATTTGCTCACACAAGAAAAGGAGAAAGGACGGGACCCGTTGCGAAATGGCGACGAAATTTTCACGGTTGAAACATTGCAGGCTCACGATTTCCTGAGCGCGTGCCGAACGTGAACGCGGCATTTTGCCCAGGGCGTCAGCAACACCGAAAATATCGCCGCGAGTGACGAAACTGCGTTCGTCCGATTCGCCGGGGATGAGCTGGATCACCTCAACGACGCCCCGATTAACGCTGTAGACTTCTTCGGCGAGATCGCCAGTGGTGTAAATCAATTCGCCTTTTTGCAAGTGTCGTACATGCGACAGTTCTCCGAGGGCCTTCAGCTCAATCGGCCGGAGTGTCGTGCAAAAGGAGAAGAAATCGCGACGGGGCACGAGCCTGACTACAGCAAAAGTCATGCAGGACGCGCGTCTAACTTATATATAAGCGGATTTCGTGCCTCGACGGCGTTGGCAATCAGGCCAGAGCGCGTTAAATCGGGAGGTGCTCGCCTACGTTTTTGAACGGTTCCCGAAATTTTCCCAAACCTTTTGCTATCGGGAAATTGCCGAGCTTTTCCGACAGAGCATCCGACCTGCAATTTTCTCGCTGCGCGGACCAGACTTCGGTCCCGAAACCACTTGGGATCGCGCGATCATTGCGACGGTGCATCAGTTACCTGAGGGCGACGCTTTTGCCCGCTTAGCAAATGAGGCGGCGACCAGTTTGCCAAAGTCGATGCGGAGAACTTTACACGAATGGCGCGGAAAACCTGACTCACTTCGCCTCCATCAAGCGACTTACATCGGAACCCAGCTCCAGAAACTCGGTGTCCAACATGTCCACAGCCATTTCGCAGGCATGGCCGCGCGAACCGCGTTCTGGATTAAGAAATTCTTCGGGATCGATTACAGCGTTACTGTTCATGCCAACGATATTTTTGTTCCGGCCAATTTCGAGATCGGGTTATCCGAAATCCTCTCATCGGCCAGCGCCGTCATCGCGGTCAGCGATTTTGCGGCGAATCAGCTGCGGCAACGCTTTCCCGAAAATGCTGGTCGGGTGCATCGGATCTATAACGGGATTGACTGCGACCAATTTAAGCCAGCGCAATTCGGGCGACCGCCGCTGATTCTTTCCATCGGACGGCTGATCAGCAAAAAAGGGTTTGATGTGCTCATCGACGCCTGCGCTTTGCTGCGACAACGCTGCCACGGATTCTGCTGCGAAATTATCGGCGAAGGACCGCTCATAGGGGAATTGCAGGCGCGCATCCATCGGCAGGATTTGCGCGAGCACGTGCATTTGGCTGGCCCCAAAACGCAAGCCGAAATCGCGGCGCGCTTGAGCAGGGCGACTGTTCTCGCACTGCCATGCCGGATCGATCCTGATGGTGCAATGGATAACCTGCCGACCGTCGTAATGGAAGCGATGGCCTCAGCCTTGCCGGTTGTTTCGACTAGTATCGGCGGGATTTCGGAAATGGTTCGCGACGGTGAAACAGGAGTGCTGGTGGCACAAAATGATCCTGCCGGCACGGCCGATGCGCTTAGCCGGTTGATTAACGACATTGAGCTCGCGCAATCATTTGGCCGCAAAGGTTGCGAGTGGGCGGAAGAAATTTTTTCGATCGAGAAAAACGTCCGCGCGCTGCGGCAGATTTTTGGGTCGTAAATGCGATTGTCGCCAGTGGCAGGGTCTCACTTTTGTCATGTCGAGCGAAGTCGAGACATCTCCAATTTCTCCTGAGAAAGAATAGTAGAGATTCCTCGGCTTCGCTCGGAATGACAAAGTACGTTATGAGGACGGCAGCTACAGCAGCGTGCGAACTTTCTCGACTGCGCGAAGGTAAACGTGATGCGGCCCGCCGCGCATCAGCTCTTCGCTCATTAATTTGACCGGATCGTTCTCCGACGATGGCAGGACCTGGCGAGCTTGAGCTTCGCCTAATTTGCCGCGACAGACTTCGAGCAGATCGCCGCAATCTGCCTGCATTACTTGGAATTCGATCTCGTGCGATTGTGCGGTAAAGGATGCAATCGGTACGTCCCCTTTTTCCTGCAGGTTGATCCGTATCGGTTTGCCGGCGGAGTTTTCCAACTCAACTTCATTGCTCTTTTTCCGATTCCGAATTTCCCAACCGAGTTGCGCCGCGAGCCAACCGACAAAGAGAATTGCGGTCGAACGAAAATCGTTTCCAAAGACAATCGATCCGCTTTCAATTTCACGGAAATGATGATGCGAGCCCGGATGATCGAAAAACTGGGCGAAAGCGAGACGAAAATGAACGAGTCGAGTCCAATTCAGATCACAGAGCACGATGCGTTGTTTGGCTTCGCGTTGCGCCATCTCGACCAAGCGCATCTCGGCCTTGAAATCGCGCCACGATTGGCTGTCGTAAATCAATCGATCAATCCACGACCAAAGCTGCGGGTCCATCGGCTCGGCAAATTCCGATTGCCACCAAAGATAGAGCGGGAGATCGGAATCGAGCTGGGAAAAAACAATGCTCGGGAGCAGCTTGACCATTGCGCCTTCGAGTAAAAATGAAATTTGTTCCGAGCAAACTCGCTTGGTTCCGGCGCGACTAAGGTGACAGTGGGCGCTAATCCACGCCTCCATTCGATCGTTTTTTGCGCGCGGATCAGCGCCGATGACGATTGCCCGACAAGCGTGGTTCTCGGTGATTCGGGCCAGTAACCGAGTGTTGCGTGTGAGGGACTCCGGCCCTTCGCTGTAGACCGCGAGATTCATCAGCGACGCCCGCGTCATCGCGCCTTCGCCTTCGCTCCAAAGTTTTTTTAGCTCGCGGTCAATCCGATCGATCGCGACTGGAAGGCCGAGCGAAACAGTTTCAGCGGTGGCAGGCATCAGTCATCAATTGGGTAGAGGTCGACACCGCGATTTGGTTTCGGCGTCCTACCGAAACCCGTGGAGGCACGCGCTTCTGCGCCTCCGGGGACGAGCGGAAGCTCGTCCCTCCGAATCGGGTGAGCACGCGTCGAAGATTTTGAGGGCATGCGTTGTCGTCGAACAGCTTCATAATCGCCTCCATGCTCGACCATCGCGAGCGAGAAGTTCATCGGCTTCTTCCGGTCCCCACGAGCCGGCCGGATAAAACGTTAACGGCGGCGCGTTTTTCTCCGCCCAGGCCTTTTCAATCGTGTCGATAAATGCCCATGCTTCCTCTACTTCATCGCGGCGAGCGAAGAGGGTGGCGTCGCCGCTCATGGCATCGAGCAGCAAACGTTCGTACGCTTCCGGGCTGGCTTTGCCAAAACTGGTTCCGTAATGGAAATCCATCTTTACCGGCTCGATACGCAGACTCGTTCCCGGGATTTTTGCCATCATCCGCAACGAAATTCCTTCGTCGGGCTGAATGCGAATGACGAGCACATTTTGATCGTGCTCGGTGCTGTCGCGATTAAACAAAACCATCGGCGCTTTCTTGAAGTGCACCGAAATTTCCGTGGCAGATTTTGGCAGCCGTTTTCCTACACGCAGATAGATTGGAACGTCTGACCAGCGCCAGGTATCGATACTTAATCGCAGAGCAACATAAGTTTCGGTCTCGGACTTCGGATCCACTTTTTCTTCCTCGCGGTAACCCGGAACATTCTCAGCATTGATCGCGCCCCTGGTGTATTGACCGCGCACGACCAGCTTCGCGATTTCATCCACGCGGTAACGACGCAAGGAGCGAACGACTTTCACTTTTTCGTCGCGAATACTGTCGGCGCTGAGATCGGTGGGGGCTTCCATTGCGACGAGGCAAAGAAGCTGCAGCAAATGGTTCTGCACCATATCGCGCAACGCGCCGGCGGTTTCGTAATAGCCGGCACGCCCTTCTACCCCGAGTGTTTCCGCGGCGGTGATCTGGACGTGATCGATGTAACGCGCGTTCCAGATCGGCTCGAAAATCGCGTTGGCGAAGCGGAGAACGAGAATGTTCTGCGCCGTCTCCTTCCCGAGAAAATGATCGATGCGGTAAGTTTGATCTTCGGCGAAGGAATTGGACACGACCCGATTTAATTCCTGGGCGGAACTGAGATCGCGGCCGAAAGGCTTTTCAATGATGACCCGAGCCCAGCTGCCTTCCTTCGCTTTATTGTGTCCGGCGGCTTTAAGATTTTTTAGGATCGGCTCGAATTGCTCCGGCGCGGCCGCGAAATAAAACAAACGGTTGCCGCGGGTACCGCCTTCTTCGTCGATCTTTTCCAGGCGCTTGGCGAGCGATTGGTATCCCGATTCATCTTCGAACTCGCTT
Source organism: Verrucomicrobiota bacterium (assembly GCA_003220075.1). GTDB lineage: Bacteria > Verrucomicrobiota > Verrucomicrobiia > Chthoniobacterales > UBA10450 > AV69. The sequence goes on along the minus strand of QHRJ01000037.1, from coordinate 3,530 downwards.
TGATGGTAGAAAAGCGACTGCGAAAAAGTCTTCCAAATGTCTTCGCGAACATCCTGACGCGAAAATTGTTTAGTAGTTTCTGCAAGCTCGGCACGGAATTCGTCGTCGCTTTTAGGGCGACGAGCGAAACCAACGACGGTCACCGCCGGTGGCAATTCTCCATCGGCGACAAGATTGTAGAGCGCTGGAATCAATTTCCGGTGGGTCAGGTCACCGGTGGCTCCGAAGATGACAATTGCGCACGGCTGCGGCACCGCGCGCGTGCTTAAACCTTCACGCAGCGGATTTGTTTGTTCAAAATTCTTCGTCATGTAGTCGAGACATCCCGTGGCGAAACGATAGGCTAACAAACGGGATTTCTTCCAGCCTTCGCATAAAGCTACGGCGTGACAAGTCGCTCGCAATGACAAGAGGCGGAACACAGACTTTCAGTCTGTGCGCCCAGCGGACATTCTGTCCGCTGTTGTAATTTCCTTCAAGTATCCGCATTGCAGCATTCAGCGGAGTGTAACTTCGCCGGGCGCACAGGCCAGATGGTCTGTGTTCCGGCACGCTCTGCGGCATCTATGATGGTAATGGAAACCGTCGCGTTAATTCCCGCACCTTCCCGCGAACCCGTTCAAGCGCGGCATTATCATCGCGATTTTGGAGCGCTTCGGCAACGAGATCGGCAATCTCCAGCATTTCTTCCTCACGCATTCCACGCGTGGTCACCGCCGGTGTCCCGACACGAATTCCGCCCGGCTTGAAGATCGGATAAGTGTCGAAAGGAATTGCATTCTTGTTCACCGTGATGCCAGCCCGATCGAGGACTTCCTGCGCTTGTTTCCCATTAATTTCCTTGGGGCGCAGGTCCACCAGCATCAGATGATTATCAGTGCCGCCGCTGACGATGCGATAGCCGTGTTTGCTCAAACCGGCAGCGAGCGCTTTCGCATTCGTCACCACTTGCTTTTGATACTCGCGAAACTGCGGCTGCAATGCTTCGTGAAAACACACTGCTTTCGCCGCGATCACGTGCATGAGCGGGCCACCCTGAATGCCCGGAAAGACCATCGAATCGATCTGTTTCGCGTATTTCTCCTGGCATAACACGATACCGCCGCGGGGGCCGCGCAAGCTTTTGTGCGTCGTGGTGGTGACAAATTGCGCGTGTGGGATCGGACTCGGATGCTGGCCACCCGCGACCAGCCCGGCGATGTGCGCCATATCAATGAAAAGCAGTGCCCCGCAGGCATCGGCGATGTGACGCAGCCGCGGAAAATCGAGCGTGCGTGGATAAGCTGATGCGCCTGCTGTGATCATCGCCGGCTTGGTTTCGTTGGCCAGCTTTTCGAGGGCGTCGTAATCGATCTGCTCGGTTTTCTCAGCCACGCCGTAATGCGTGACTTGATAAAATTTGCCGGAAAAATTCGCCGGATGTCCGTGGGTGAGATGGCCACCGTGGGCGAGATTCATCGTCAAAATCTTGTCGCCCACTTTCAGCACCGAAAAATAGACTGCCATGTTTGCCTGCGAGCCGCTGTGTGGCTGCACGTTTACGTGCTCGGCGCCGAACAATCGCTTGGCTCGATCGATCGCAAGGGATTCGACGGTATCGACATTTTCACAGCCTCCGTACCAGCGCTTGCCGGGATAACCCTCGGCGTATTTGTTGGTCAACACGCTCCCTTGCGCTTCCATCACCGCGCGGCTGGTGAAATTTTCCGACGCGATCAGCTCAACGTTTTCGCGCTGCCGTTTTTCTTCGGCCGCGACTGCGTCATAAACTTCCGGATCAACTTTGCGTAGACCGCCGCTGGGCGCGCCCAAACTCGGTTCAGTCGAATGCGGAATATTACTCATCAGATAAGTAGAAGCGCCGCCGCTTCGCCCGCCCGAGCGCACGACTACTTCGCTCTCTTCTACAAACGCGAGCACGCTGGGCAAGGCGTTTTTGATGGTCTCCGCGCAACTATTATAAACATCGCGTCCGAGTCCGATGGGATCGGGAACGTCACGCCAGCAGGTTGCGCCCGCTTCTTCAAACTCGCGCAACAGAAAAGTCTTATCGGCTGCATTTGGAAAAAGCATCTGGATCGCTTCCACGTGCGCCCCGGTCATGGCGAAAATATGGGTCGCGCGTTCGACTAATGCGCCGGTCAACGGCTGGCTCCGCAAATTGCCGATTCCGGCGCCTTCCTCGGCGCAGACCTCGATCGCGTGTGAACTTGGCGGCTGTCCGCGTACCGCATGCACGCCGGCCGAGGCCACTTCAATGTCCTTGCGATTTCCCAGGAGGCGGCGAAAAAGACCTTCCGCAATGGGACTGCGACAAACATTACCAGTACAAACGAAAAGGACGCTTTTCACAAGATGCGGCCGCGCGAACGTGGCGCAGCGACCAAGTAAATTCGCACAAATTTACGCCAACGCGACTCAGCTTTAACTGACCTATTTATGAAACGAGCGTGGAAAAAATTGCGCTACCGCCTGGAGCATATCGGCCTGCTGATTGCGGCGAGCCTCGTGCCCCTTTTGCCGCGGCTTGTTCTCGTCGGTCTGGCAAAAATATTCGGCGCGGTCGCCGCGGTAGTGGATCGTTATGGCCGCCGCATTGCCCTGGCGAATCTCGATTGCGCCTTTGGCGAAAAATATTCGGCTTCAGAAAAACGGCGCATTCTTCGCGAATCGTACCAGCATTTCGCCCAGACCATGCTCGATCTAATGTGGAGCCCGCGGCTCACCCGCGAAAACTTCCTCCGTTACATCGACTTGGAGAAATATCCCACCCTTGCGCCGAATCAAAGCGGGATTGTTGTCTGCTATCACTATAGCAATTTCGAATGGCTCAGTCTGGGCTGCGGGTTTTTTGGACGCACCGGAACGATTGTGGCGCAGGAATTCAAGAATCCGTTGCTCGATCCAATTTTCCGCCGCTGGCGCGAACAGTCCGGCCATTCCTTCACCACGCGCACCGGGGGAATTCTACGACTTTTCAAGACCCTGCGCCGCGGCGGCACCGCAGCGATGTTGGTCGATCTGACCGTATTCCCGGGCGCCGCTGCCGTCGCCATTCGGTGTTTCGGATTGCACACCAGTGTCACTTCCGCTCACGCCTGGTTACAGCAACGCTCAGGAGCCGCGCTTATTCCGGCCCATTGCGAGCCATTGCCGCGAGGACGTTACCGGGTTATTTTTCATCCGCCGATTGACCTGGGGTCGAATGCAACCCCCCGCGAAATCGCGCAGGCTTGCTGGGATTCATTTGAGCCAGTCGTGCGCGCAAAGCCGGGGCCGTGGCTTTGGATGTACAAACATTGGCGCTATCGCCCGAAGAATCCTGATCGAACCTACCCGTTCTATTCCTGGCCGACCGGGAAGTTCGAAAGAATGCTGGCGCAAAAATGATATCGTTTACGAAAGAGCACGCCCCGCCGCCTCCAGCGCGAGACGTTTCCCGCTGGCGCGCGAGCAAATTTTCAGGACGCTGAGAAGATGGAGGAGCAGATTTCGAGCGGATGGCGGACCGAGCGGGCGAGGCCGAGTTT
>QHRJ01000036.1 GCA_003220075.1 Verrucomicrobiota bacterium | reverse complement strand
GGTTGTTGCGTCTCCATGGCGCGATGACAGCGCTGGTAGAATTCGGCGCCGACCGCTTCGGGAAAAATTTCCCAGATCACATGGCCAATCAGTTCTTCCTTCCGCTTTCCCGTCAATTCGAGGACACGCTTGTTCACGTAGGTATAGCGCCAGTCGCGATCGAGGACGGAGAAAGCGTCGCTGATACCGGCGAGGGCGGCTTCGCGTTGCTCGAACAAATCACGGACTGAGCGTTGGTGCCGACGCGTTCGCGCCGCCGTTCGCAGCGCGGTCACCAGTGCGACTATTCGCAACGGGGATGGGAGGACGAGCATGTTGGCATCGCCAAGAATTTGAAGCGCACGCTGGCTCGCCTTTTTTCCTTCGCTCCCGGCCTTTGCCAAAAAAATGACTGGCACGTCCGACCAGGGCGGTTGCGTTGCCAGGGCCTTGGCCAAGAGATGCGTTTTCGACGGGACCAGGGTTGTTTGCCCGAGAACAATGGCATCGGTAGAGCGATCAAAGCGCTTGATTAGCTCAGCGAGGTTTTTACAGGCCCGCACGTGGAAGCCGTGCTTCGCCAGCGTTGACATCAAACCCTTTCCGCCCGGCACTGCGACTAAAACGGTGCCCGCGGTTTCACCCGGCTTTTCCATTTGCAATCAGCTGGGAATTTACTTCACGGCGGATTATTAGCGAGCGCGATCGTGAGCTGAAGTGGGGGATGCGCGGAAGAACGGAAACGCCAGGAAATGATGCGATCGCCACAAACTTGACGGCTTTAAGCCGTCAAGTTTAAGGAACGGCAAGATTCACCTCCCGCGCCAGAGCGTCCCGGTATGGGAAAATTTTCGCGGCTCGATTGCCTGCACGACATTTCGATGCTGTTATCGCGCATGGTTGAAGGAACTCCGGCCGAACTTGGTTATCGGATGCCAGCCGAATGGGAGCGGCACGAGGCGACCTGGCTCTCCTGGCCGCGGCGGGAAGGAATCAGTTTTCCGGGATCGTTCGATCGGGTGTTGCCGGCCTTGCGCGCGATGGTCGCAGCGCTGATCGAATCCGAACGCGTTTGCATTAATGTTTGTAACGGTGCGCACGAAGCGGAAGCGATGGAAGTGCTGCGCGATCTCGATCACGCGCGCATTACTTTTCATCGCATCCCGACCGACGAACCCTGGTGCCGCGATCACGGGCCAATTTTTCTAACGAGAAATAAACAACCATGTCTCGTCATTGTGGATTGGGATTACAACGCCTGGGGCGGCAAATATCCGCCCTGTGACCTCGATGAAGTGGTGCCCACTCGTGTGGGCCAAGTCCTGGATGTTCCGGTTTTTTATCCGCGCATGATTTTGGAAGGCGGCTCGATTGAAGTGAACGGGGCCGGCGCGCTGCTGACAAGCGAATCGTGTCTCCTCAACAAAAATCGTAATCCGAATCTGAAGCGCGATCAGATTGAACAACGCCTGCGCGATTATCTCGGGGTGCACCAAATACATTGGCTTGGCCGGGGGATCGAAGGCGACGATACTGATGGTCACATCGATGATCTGGCGCGTTTTGTTCGCGAGCGCGTGGTCGTGACGGTGGTGGAGGAAAGGCGCGACAGTCCGAATTATGAGGCGTTGCAGGAAAATCTTGCGCGCTTGCGTTCGATGAAGGTCGATGGCGAGCCGCTGGAAGTTTTCGGGCTCCCGATGCCGGGGAGAATCATGCGCGAAGATTTGGTTTTGCCAGCCAGCTACGCCAATTTCTATATCGCGAATAATTGCGTTTTGCTGCCAACGTTTGCCGATCCGATGGACGAACCGGCGCACCAGACGCTGCAGGAATTATTTCCGGATCGAAAAGTGATCGGAATCGATTGTCGCGAATTAATCTGGGGCCTGGGCACGTTTCATTGTCTGACCCAGCAACAGCCGGCAGTGATGTAAAACAAAACGCCCAACGTCTAACACCCAACGTTGAATGAAAGGAAGCGGCGCTACAGGTATTATTTCGGCGGTCGTGTATGTGTTTAGCGCTGCCGTGCTTAATCCCACACCTCGCTTCAGCGAGGTGCATCGCCGAGTTCCTACAAAAACCGCTTTAGCGGTTTACCTGTTCACTGACAAAAAACCGCTGAAGCGGTTGGGACTCCTCTCAGGCGTCGTTAACACCCAGCTAAAGCAGGGTGTTAATGAGAGGATCAGTCGACGCTTAACGCATACGCGGTCGTAGACCGCCGCTACAGGTTATCCGCGAACGGCGCCGGTTTGTAACCGGTGCGCAAAATCGCGTCGTGCAGATCAGGCGGGTGAGTTTTTCTGGCGTCAAACGTTACAATAACTCGCTCACGCTTTGTATTTACCCGGACATCGCACACTCCAGGAATGCGCATTAGCGGTTCTCGCAATTTGCGGACGCATTCATCGCAATCCTCGCCTTCCGTCGCGATTGCGATTCGCTCGAGCACCGGTTCGTCTGCGCTCTGCAAGTAATGCGGGTCGGCTGGATCAAGATGATGCGGATTGAGTGGTTCGACCATAGAAGTAGTCTACGCGCCGATCTACGAGCCGCAATTTGTCGCGGTCATGTCGGTCCGAGTTCTCCACGGCGAGTCTTCGACCGGACTGGCATTGTCCGCGCTCGGGATGATAACGATAGGAACATAGGCCTTTGGCCTGTGTGCCCAGCGGGTTTGCAACCCGCTGCATCGCGAACACAAAGCGCACGGCCTATACGGTGCACGATCAGCGGAGTGCAACTCCGCTGGGCGCACAGACTACAAGTCTGTGTTCCACGACTGGTGTTTCGCTCGGGATTACGGCAAAAAATCGGCGCTGTGCTATTTCGAGCCCACTTCCCGCGCAATTGGTTCGAGGACGCGCCAGACATTTTCCACCAGAACTTTATGTCCGGCGGCATTCGGATGAATCCGATCGGGTAGGTTGAGTTTTGGATCGCCCACAACGCCTTCGAGTAAATTCAGAACCAGGGCAGCGTGATTTTTTTCGGCGAGTTCACCAAACATTTTTACAAACGCCGCGACATATTCGCTGTCCGGTGCCGCGATTGGAAACTGCATCCCCACAATCACCACCGACGCACTTGGATTGCGCGCTTTGACCTGATCGATCATCGATTGCAAATTCGCGCGGGTCTGTTCGACGGGAATGCCGTGGAAGGCGTCGTTGATCCCAAGCTCGAGAACAAAAATATCGATGGGATGGTCCAGGTGCGTCGGGAGACGACGCAGCCCGCCCTCAGTGGTGCTTCCGCTGGCGCTGGCATTGATCACGCGAAAATTCGGACCGATTCGGCGCAATTTCTCGACCAGCAGCATCGGCCAAGCCTGGCGCGGACTGATGGCTAGGCCTTCCGATAGACTATCGCCAAACACAAAAATGCTTTTCATTTGCGATGGATCGGTCGCTCGCGCGCAGCCAGGTTGAGCGCAAAACAGCGAAAACAGCACCGCCACCACGACTCCAATTCGCCATTGCCTCGGTCGTTTCCGCATTTTACTTTCTGCGCTCACTCGATTCCGACATTCTCGGAAAATCGCGGAACCTGAAAATATTTTATTATTATGGCAAATTACGGCATCAACGGCTTCGGGCGCATCGGACGCAACGTTCTTCGCGCCATGTCACAAAGCGACGTCAAATGCGTTCGCGCGATCAACGATCTTACCGACACCCGCACGCTCGCGCATTTGCTGAAATGGGATTCGGTCCATGGGAAATTCGATGGCGAGATCAGCTTTGATGAGCAAAACATCATCGTGCGTGGTCACAAGATTCGCATTCTGAAAGAACGCGATCCGGGTAATTTGCCCTGGAAAGATTTGGGCGTTGAAGTCGTACTGGAATCGACCGGATTTTTCACCAGCCGCGACAAGGCGGAACTGCATATTAGTAAGGCCGGTGCCAAACGCGTGCTCATCAGCGCGCCGGCAAAAAATCCGGACGCCACCATTTGCATCGGGATCAACGACGACATTTACGACCCGGCGAAACACACGGTCGTTTCCAATGCCAGTTGCACGACGAACTGTCTCGCGCCCCTGGCCAAGGTGCTGCACCAGAAATTCGGGGTGCAGCATGGGTTCATGAGCACGATCCACAGTTACACCAACGACCAGCGCATTCTCGATTTTCCGCACGAAGATTTGCGACGCGCCCGCGCCGCGGCCATTAACATTATTCCATCGAGCACGGGCGCGGCCAAGGCGATCGGCGAAGTAATTCCAGAATTGAAAGGGAAACTAAACGGCGGCGCTTTTCGCGTTCCGACGCCGGATGGTTCGGTAACGGATTTCACCGCCGTGTTGGAGAAAGATGCGACGGTGGATGCGATCAACGCGGCGTTTAAAGAAGCAGCCTCGGACAAGAGTTACAAGGGCGTGCTGGAATACAGCGATGAGCCGCTAGTGTCGCAAGACATCGTGGGCAATCCGCATTCCTGCATCTTCGACAGCAAGCTCACGCTCACGCTCGGCAATCGTTTCGTGAAGGTGGTCGGTTGGTACGACAACGAATGGGGCTACAGCAATCGTTGCGTGGAATTGCTGGAGATACTGGGGGATTGAATTGGAGTGTTGGAGTGTTGGAGTAGTGAATTCGCTTACCTTTCGTAATCGTGCTCGTGATCGGCTCTGATTGAAAGATGAAAATCTATTTTGATCACGAAAAGCTGGATGTTTATCGGGAAGCCATCAATTTTTGCGGATGGGTTGGCGAATTTCTCGCATCGATTTCGGCCAAGGCGGCGGCAAAGGACCAACTCGATCGCGCATCAACCAGCATCCCGTTAAACATCGCGGAAGGTAATGGGAAGTTCTCGGCTAAAGATCGTGCTCGTTTCTTTGAGATGGCGCGGGGATCGGCGTTGGAATGTGCGGCCTGCCTCGACGTTCTGCTCGTGCGCAAACTTACGAAAGAAGAACCGATGGCCGCTCAGAAGGAACGCCTCGTTAGGATCGTGGAAATGCTTGTCGGATCGCTGCGTAGATTCTCTGAGCGCGCCGATGTTTTGCGGGAGGAAGCGCCGGATTATTTATCCGAGCACGATTACGATTACGAGCAGGAGCATGAGCGGGAGGAAAACGGGTGAAGCTGACCCTGCGCGATCTTGAGGTTCGCGGGAAACGCGTTCTGGTGCGGGTCGATTTCAATGTGCCAGTAGAGGAGCGCGACGGAAAAATTGTCATTACCGATGATACCCGGATTCGTGAATCGTTACCTACGATCAATTGGCTGCGCGAGCACGGCGCGAAAACGATTTTGATGTCGCATTTTGGCCGGCCGAAAGGCAAACGGGTGGACAAGTACACGCTGCGGCCGGTGGCTGATTATTTGCACACGTTGATTAATCAGCCGGTAATTTTCAGTCACGACACTATTGGCGAGGTGCCGGAGAAAATTGTCGCGCACATGAACGAAGGCGACGTGGCGTTGCTGCAAAACCTGCGTTTTCAGCCGGGCGAAGAAGCAAACGATCCAAAATTTGCCGAAGCCTTGGCAAAGCTGGGCGATCTTTACGTGAACGACGCATTCGGCGCGGCGCATCGCGCGCACGCCAGCACCGTTGGGATCACAAAGTTTGTCCCGAAGTCCGCGATGGGTTTGCTGATGGAAAAGGAACTTCGTTATTTACACGAGGAACTCGATCACCCGGGTAAGCCATTCGTCGTCATTTTGGGCGGGGCGAAAGTGTCGGATAAAATCGGAGTGCTGAAGGCGCTGATGGAAAAGGCCGACACAATTCTGATTGGCGGCGCGATGGCGAACACGTTTTTCAAGGCACAGGGGATTTCAATCGGCGCCAGCCGGGTGGAGGCCGACAAGGTTGATTTGGCCAACGAACTTCTGGCGCTCGCGAAAAAGCGTGATGTGAAACTGGTGTTACCGGCCGACGCCATCATCGCGCAGGAAGTTCGCGCGGGCGCGTCCAGTCGGGAATCGGGCCAGCTAACGCCCGATCACGGGATTCCCGATGGCTGGCAAAATCTCGATGCCGGGCCGGAAACGATCGCGCGCTTTGAAGGCGAAATTGCGATGGCAAAAACGATTTTATGGAATGGGCCGCTCGGTGTTTTTGAAATTCCCGATTTCGCCAAGGGCACTTTCGCGATCGCGCATGCGTTGGCGCGATCGAACGCGACAACAATTATCGGCGGTGGGGATTCGGTGACCGCGGTCAAGCACGCGGGTGTGGCCGATAAAATGACGTTCATTTCTACCGGCGGCGGCGCCTCGCTCGAATTACTGGAGGGAAAGGAGTTGCCGGGAGTGGCGGCGCTAACGGACAAACACTAAACCACCTCATCCCGAGGGACAGTCGAGGGATTCCCCAGGGAGTTACCTTTACGGTTGCGCGGCGGGGTCCCTCGACTGCCCCTCGGGATGACCATTATGTTGTTATGAGAAAGAAAATCGTCGCTGCTAACTGGAAGATGAACATGCTACAGGCTGAGGCTGCGGAGTTCGTCAAAGATTTGCTGCTCGAAATTGGCGACATGTCGGCGGTCGAGGTGGTGATCGTGCCGCCCTTTACTGCGATCGCCAAAGTGGTGGAATCGCTGGACAAGGCGCAGAACATCAAAGTTGGCGCGCAAAACATGCACTGGGAACATAGCGGCGCGTTCACCGGCGAAATTTCCGCCGCCCTGTTGCGCGATCTTTTCGTTCGTTACGTCGTGCTGGGTCACAGCGAACGGCGCCAGATGTTTCACGAGACCGACGAAATTGTGAACCGCAAGGTGCGCGCTGCGCTGGAAGCGACACTGCGGCCGATTGTTTGTGTGGGTGAAACGCTGGAGCAGCGCGAGCGAGGCAGTGTGGAAAAGATTCTGTCGCTGCAACTGCACGGCAGTCTCGCCGGGCTCAGCGGCAAAGATCTCCATGAAACTGTCATTGCCTACGAGCCGGTCTGGGCCATCGGCACCGGCCGCAATGCCACGCCCGAACAGGCGCAGGAAGCGCACGCTTTTATTCGTGAAACGCTTACTGAGTTGTCGGATGCGACAACGGCCGATCGCGTTCGTATTCAATATGGCGGCAGCGTGAAGGTGGAAAATGCGCGCGCATTGATGTCGCAGCCAGACATCGACGGCGCTCTGGTCGGCGGCGCCAGTCTCGATCCGCGCAGTTTTGCACAAATCGTGCAGGCAGCTGCCAATGATGAAGTGGTGGAGTGATGGGGGTAGCGCGCGCATTCTGCGCGCATTAGCTCCGCATTTTGCGGAGCTTCTTAAGGATCCCGTGGAAGTTGCCTTTTAGGTTTCGCGGCGGGATCCCTCGCTCCCCCGGCTCCGCTCGGGATGACAAGTTGTGGCTGCCGCCGTCACCGGCGGCAGGTTTGCTAATTCTGCCGCGGAGGACGGCGGCAGCTACAAAGTCACTTGTTAATCTCCAAATACGTTCGTCCAGTGACACGGCCTGACTGCGGGTCGATCCTTTCCACGCGCATTTGTTTGAGATACCAACGGTCTTCGATTTTCTGCGCGGAAACGACTTCGAAACGTTTGATCATTTTCCCCGCGGAATCATAACCCTCCATCCGCATGAGGGCGCCGTTGTCCTTGTCGACCCACAACAAAATCGAGCGGTATTGCGAGTCGCCGGCGGGGGCTTGCAATTGCATTTTCCAGCAATTGCGAGTGCGGATGAAGTCGGCCCCGGTGACGCGTGCGTTCGGCCAGTAAAGAAATTTCAGCGCCAGATCTTCGTAAGTAATGGCCGTGCCGCGGACCGGCTCATTTAACTGTGTAACCTTTTCCGACCCGCTGCGTTTGATTTCATCCAGGCGCGAATCATTGGCCCCGATTCGCAACTGCAAGGTTTCGTCCGGATTACTAAAGATGTAGCGAACAACCGGCCCGTTTTGCACAAGATGAAACGGTACAACCTTTGCCTCCTGCCGTAGTTGCCCACGCAAATCGATCTCCTGTTGCGATTGATGCAGGCGCACGTTTGCCAGTAATTCGTTGGCATCGGGGAAACGTTGCGCCCACGCCGCCATAGCCGGCAGAAGGAGGGCGATCACGAGAGTCGCTTGTTTCATTCGTCGTGCGCTTTTATTCTCGGTGCGCGGTGGCGTAAGAGAATGGACGAGAAACTTTTTCATTTAATTAACGAGCAATGGACGAACTCTGCCTTCGATTTGTTCATGCCGCTCATTAGTTACGCCGAAATCTGGACGCCATTTTTTCTCATCCTCGCCATCGCGTTCCTCATCTTCGGCGGTTTTCGCGGGCGCGCATTTATCTTTTGTACCGCGCTCGCACTCGGTTTTTCCAATTTGGCGGTTGATCCGCTTAAACACGCCATCGGACGAGCGCGCCCGAAACAGGTGCAAACCGTGCGCATGATCGAGCTGGAAAAAACGCGACCCATGATCCTGACCATTTTCAAGAAACCGCACGTTCGTGTTTCAAACGCAGCGGAACGCGCCCGCTCCGGTGCATCCTTTCCATCTGGCCACACCAACAACAACACCGTGATCGCGATTTGCTGCACGATTTTTTATCGGCGCTGGGGGAAGTTCTATTGGATTATCGCTGCGGCCGTCGCCTATTCGCGAATTTATCTCGGCGCGCATTGGCCGAGCGACGTTGCCGCTACTTTTTTTCTCGCCGCCGGGGAAACACTGCTCATTCTCGCCTTTTGCGAATTGATCTGGCAAAAAATCATCTCCCGCCGGCTTCCTGAACTCGCCGCCCGCCATCCGCGGCTAATCCCGGTTTCGGCATCGTGAAAATCGAGCGCGCGCTCTGGCTTTTTGTCCTCACGATTACGGGCCTGCGTCTGTCTTTGCTGGGCACGACCGATCTGCAATTCGACGAGGCGCATTATTGGATGTGGTCGGAGCGACTGGCGCCCGCCTATTTCAGTAAGGGCCCTGGCGTGGCTTTCGCCATTCGCGCCAGCACGATGATTTTTGGGGCGAACGAATTTGGTGTGCGGTTTTTCAGTCCAGTGCTTGGCGCCGGCACCAGCCTGCTTTTGTTTTATTTGGGGCGCCGAATGTTCAACGCGTCTGCCGCGCTTTGGGCGGTAATCGGATTAAACGCGACCCCGATTTTCAACCTTGGCGCGTTTTTGATGACGATCGACCCGCTTTCACTCTTTTTCTGGGTCGCGGCTATGTTCTCGTTTTGGTGCGTAGTGGAGAAGAGCCCGAAGTTTTCTTGGCACTGGCTTCTGACCGGCGTTCTTATCGGCCTCGGGTTTCTGTGCAAATACACTAATGTATTTGCGCTGCTCTCGATCATCGTCATTCTCGCGCTCATCCCAAAGCTGCGGGTGGAATTTCGGCGGCCCGGTTTTTATCTCATGCTCCTAATTTTCGCGGGGTTTTGTGTGCCGCCGGTCCGATGGAACCAGGAACGGGTCTGGGCGACGGTCGCGCATCTGAAATCGCGCGGCGGCGTCAGCCAGGGTGTCGGTTTTCATCCGCTGGAATTTCTCTCGTTTATCGGGGAACATTTGATTGTCTATTCGCCGCTGCTTTTTCTCGGCCTCGCCATCGCCATAATCGGACTGTGGAAACGTTCGCAACTGCAGCCACGCCGGCTTTTTCTGATGTGGTTTGGCCTTCCGGTGTTCGCATTTTACGCACTGCTCTCATTCAATAAAGCCGCCGCCCCGAACTGGGACGCGCTCGCTTTTCCCAGTTTTGCTCTGCTCGCGGTCGCCTTCTGGCAGCCGCATTTACAGGCAAAACGGGTCTGGCGATCTCTCGCCGGTTGCGCCCTCGGCTTGGGCCTGGTCATGAGCGTGCTGGCTTTGGATAGCGACATCCTGCGGAGTATCGGGATTGAAATTAAGCGGCGTGACCCGTCTGATGGGATGCGCGGCTGGAAAAGCGCAACCCTCGCTCTGGAAAACTTTCGCATCGAGTTCGAAAAGGAAACAGAAGAAAGATTTTTCCTGATCGCCGACGAACGTGATCGCGCCTCCGAAATCGCATTCTACTTGCACGACAAACGCAGCGAAGGGCCGGGACACCCACCGTGTTACATCGTCGAGTCTCAGGACGTGGTGAATCAATTTTCGTTCTGGCCGCGCTACGACGAATTTGTCGAGCGCCCGCCCGGCACGCCAAATCTGGAGGACCAGAGCTATACCGAAGAAGGCGGCGTCAACTTATTTACCGGACGGAGCGCTCTCTATATTCAGGACGCCGGGCGCAAAAGAATTCCGCATAATCTTCAGGCTGGTTTTTCCTGGGTCGATCGCGTCTCCAGGATCGAAGTGCGTCGTTTTGGAAGAGTCATTCGCACCTGGGACGTTTACCTTTGCCTGCACTATCGGACGCTGCCGCTATGACCAATGTCTCGGTAGTTGTTCCGCTCTACAATGAAGAGCAGAGCGTCGCGATGTTGCAGCGCGAATTGGCCGACGCGCTCACCGGGCTCGATTACGAAATCCTTTTTGTAGACGATGGTTCGCAGGACGAAACCGTCGCCCGCATCGCAACCGATCCACGAACACGGGTTCTGGGCTTCGAAAAAAATGCGGGGCAAAGTGCGGCTATTTTCGCCGGTCTCCAGGCGGTCCGCAGTGAGGTTGCGGTTTTGATCGATGGCGATTTGCAAAACGATCCGGCCGATATTCCGCGCCTGCTCGCGGAGATTTCGCGTGGCGCCGATCTGGTGTGTGGGTATCGCGCCCAGCGCAAGGATACTTTGCTGAAACGCATCACCAGTTGCGTCGCTAATTCTGTCCGCAGCCGGTTCACCCGGGATGGTGTCCGCGACACCGGTTGCACTTTGAAAGCGATGCGGCGGGATTGCGTTGGTGCGCTTGTGCCATTCAAGGGCATGCACCGTTTCATCCCCGCGCTGGTAAAAGGAGCGGGATACCGGCTGGTTGAAATTCCAGTAAATCATCGGCCGCGTCGTTTCGGCCAAAGCAAATACGGCCTCGGTAACCGCGCTCTCCGCGCCACCATCGACATGTTTGGCGTGCGCTGGCTCCTTTCGCGCCGGCTCAATTATAAACTGCGCAAGCCTCTGTAGCCGCCTCTTGCGCGCTGTCCGCCCGAGGACATCCGCTTCGATGGTAGATTTGGCAGCGCGAGGCTTTGACGGGCTAAATGTAAAGCGATCTGCTGCGTGGCGGCTCCGCAGAGCGTCGCCCTACCGAAAATTTGCGGCGATGGCAATTTGGTAGGGCGAGACTCTATCGAGCCAGGGTGAAGAGGTGGACGAGGTCAATCGCTTACCTGTTAGAAGACCTTGCCAGATTGCACATGCGCGCGCGATTGGCCCGCACTCCGGCCATAATTTAGCACGTTGTCATCCCGAGCAGCGGAGCGAGGGACCTCTCCGATTGCTCACATTCTACGAACTTCGTGAGATTCTCGCTATCTGAGCTTGGTCCTGCGAGGGAGATTTGGGTTAGCGAACGGCTATTTCGACTTGTGTGATTTTCCGGGGAAGATGTAGAGGACTGGCGCAGTGCAAGACGCTCCCGCGAATTAACGGCAACCGTCACCACCAAATCGACTTGTCATCCTAAAGCGACACGATAAGCTTCCCGCTCCACTGGAGTCTGCATGTCGCTGGCTGAGCTTCTTTCCGCTGATCAAATCATCCCTGAAATGAAGGCGACCGAGCGCTGGGACGCCATCGTTGAGCTGATCGATTTGCTGGTCGCGCGCGGCCAAATCAAAGCGGAAGATCGTGATGGAATTCTGGCATCGCTCAAACAACGCGAAGAAACGATGAGCACCGGTATCGGTTTCGGTATTGCCATTCCGCATTGCTCATCCGACCGGCTGGAAAAAGTGGTGGCGGCGTTTGGCCGTTCCAGCACCGGGATCGAATTTGACGCACTCGACAACGCCCCGGTGAAGTTTGTTGTCCTTTTCATCGTCCCCAAAAATCAGTTTCAAACGCATCTGCGCACTCTCGCGTCCATTGCAAAATTTTTGAACGACCGCAGCGTGCGCGACCAACTGGCCAACGCCAGCTCGGCCGACGAGATCCTGTCAATCTTCCACGCGCGCGCCCAGGCGACGTCCTAGTGTTGTAACCGTTGCCCTGTGGCGACAACGCAAGCGACACGCCTGCCACTACAATGCCCCGCCGGATGCAGGCAACACGCCTGCCGCCGCACCGCCTCGCGTCGCACAGCGAAGCGGCTACAATCAGAACGCGATGGAAACATTTCAGTCGCAACTCACGCGAAA
Source organism: Verrucomicrobiota bacterium (assembly GCA_003220075.1). Taxonomy (GTDB): domain Bacteria; phylum Verrucomicrobiota; class Verrucomicrobiia; order Chthoniobacterales; family UBA10450; genus AV69. The sequence goes on along the minus strand of QHRJ01000036.1, from coordinate 3,131 downwards.
ACTTTCCGAGGCGCTTGCAGCGGCCGGCTTTCCGCCTGGCGGCGAAGTGTCGCCCGCGACTGATCCGCGCTTTGGCGATTACCAAAGCAACACTGCGCTCATCCTCGGGAAAAAACGCGGTGAAAATCCCCGCAAAATAGCCGAGGCGATCGTCGCTAACCTCGCCGTCGCTGAAATCTTCGAGCGGCCCAGCGTCGCCGGCGCGGGCTTCATCAACTTCACCCTCAAACGCGAAGCGGTTGAGAAAAAGATAGCGGAGCTGCTTCGCGACGAACGGCTCGGGGTTGAAAAGGTTTCGTCGCCACGAAAAATCGTGGTCGATTTCGGTTCCCCCAATGTCGCGAAGCCGATGCATGTCGGACATATTCGCAGCACTTTTCTGGGCGACGCCCTCGCGCGCATCGCGCAATTCCTCGGGCACGACGTTATTCGCGACAATCACATTGGCGATTGGGGAACGCAGTTCGGCATGGTCATCTGGGGTTGGAAGAATTTGCTCGATCTGGAATCGCTGAAACGCGATCCCGTTGCCGAGCTGGTTCGCATTTACAAAGCGACCAACGAGCGCGGGACAAAGGAGGAAGCTGTGCGGGAAGCCGCCCGCGCCGAACTGGTGAAATTGCAGGCCGGCGATCCGGAGAATTACTCGATCTGGAAGCAGTGCGTTGATCTTTCGATGCAGGAATTTTCGAAGGCCTACGAATTACTCGACATCCATTACGACATCGTCCGCGGCGAAAGTTTCTATAATGACCGGCTGCCGGCGGTGGTAGATCGCCTGCTCAAAAGCGGGCTGGCTGAAATGAGCGAGGGCGCGGTCTGCGTTTTTTTCCGCGATATTCCTGAATTGGCAGACAAACCTTGCATCATTCGCAAACGCGACGGCGGCTACAATTACGCAACTACGGACCTCGCGACAATGGATTACCGCATCAATGATTTGAAGGCCAATGCCATTTGGTACGTAGTGGGCGCACCCCAGATTTTGCACTTCAAACAAATTTTCGCGATTGCTCGGCGGGAAGGTTACGTCGCCGATTTTCATCACGTCTCTTTTGGCAGCATCCTCGGCGCCGACCGCAAGTTGATGAAGACGCGCTCGGGAGAAAATGTGCCGCTCCAAGACTTGATCGAGGAAGGAATGACGCGGGCGCGCGCAATCATCGCGGAAAAGAATCCGGAGCTGGTTGAATCGGAGCGAAATGAAATCGCGAAGGTTATCGGAATTGGTGCAATCAAGTATGCCGACCTCTCGCAGTACCGCATGACCGATTACATTTTTTCGTGGGACAAAATGTTATCGTTGCACGGAAACACCGCGCCCTATTTGCAAAACGCCTACGTCCGCATTCGCTCCATTTTCCGCAAAGCTGGAGCCGTGTCTCTGCCACAGGCGCCAGTGTTGGGTGAGCCGGCCGAGTTCAATCTGGCGAAACGACTCTGCCAGTTTGCCGAGATCGTTCCGCAAGTCCTGAACGATTTTCGTCCGAATATTCTGGCCAATTATTTGTTCGAGCTGGCGAACAGCTTTCACACCTTTTACGAAGCCTGCCCGGTCTTGAAAGCGGACGAACCAGTGCGCGCATCACGGTTAGCACTGTGCGACCTGACCGGGCGCGTCCTGCAACGTGGCTTGAAATTGCTCGGCATCGACGTGCCGGAAAAAATGTAAGCGAGGTCGGCGGCGCCGATACGTTGTAGGGCAACCGCTCCCGGTTGCCGTTTTTAAAGCCGGCAGGCGATGCGCCTGCCCTACAATTTCGTCTGGGAACAAGACCGCAACGCAATTGCAAAGAGTGTGATGTTGAGCGAGCGAAACATCTCTCGATTCTCCGATCGGCCAGTGAGAGATCCTTCGCTGTCGCGCAGGATGACATCTCGGTCATTCCGAGCGAAGTCGAGGAATCCCGTTGCGTTAGCCTAAAGGTTGCGCAACGGGATGTCTCGGCTTTCGCTCGACATGACGACCGTACGCATACCGACCGCGACTTACCGGCTCCAGTTCAATAAGAACTTCACCTTTCGGCAGGCGCGCGAAATCGTGGCCTATCTGCACCACCTCGGGATCAGCGACGCTTACGCCTCACCCTATTTCCAAGCTGGTGCCGAAAGTTTACACGGCTACGACATCACCGATCACAACAAGTTCAATGCCGCGATCGGGTCACGCGAAGATTACGATGCATGGATCGCAGAGCTGCACGCCCACGGCATGGGACAAATCGTCGATTTCGTCCCCAACCACATGGGGATTAATGATCCACAAAACATCTGGTGGCAGGACGTGCTCGAAAATGGCCCGAGCTCACTTTACGCACCCTATTTCGATATCGATTGGCGCCCGCTCAAGAGCGATCTGCACGATAAGGTGTTGCTCCCGATTCTGGGGGACCAATATGGCCGCGTGCTCGAACGCGGCGAGCTCCGAGTGCGTTTCGATGGCGGCTCGTTTTCGCTCAGTTATTTCGATCATGTTTTCCCAATCGCCCCCGGCACTTACCGATACATTCTGGAATTGGGGCTGGAAAACCTGGCGGAGTTCCGCGACGAAGATTTTTATGCGGAATTTCAGAGCATTCGCACCGCGCTCGAATATCTGCCGCGGCGGACCGAGACCAATCCCGAGCGAATCAAGGAGCGCGCGCGAGAAAAGGAGATCATCAAGAAACGTCTGGAACGACGTTGCGCCGAGGCGCCGCAGGTGCAGCGTGCGATTGAAAAAGCAGTCGAGACGATCAACGGGCACGTCGGCGACCCGCGCAGTTTCGATCGGCTGGATGAATTATTAAACGCGCAATCCTACCGCCTCGCTTTCTGGCGGGTGGCGGCGGAGGAAATCAATTATCGGCGATTTTTTGACGTCAATGATCTGGCCGCGATCCGAGTGGAATTGCCGGAAGTTTTCGACGCCGCTCACAAACTCCTTTTGGAGCTCGTTGCCAGCGGCGCTATCACTGGCCTGCGCATCGATCACCCTGACGGTTTGTATCGGCCGCTGGAATATTTTGAAAAGCTGCAATCGCGCTGCGCCAAGGCCTTGCGGGTTCCGTTGCCAAAGGATGGGCGCGCGATTTATCTGATCGTCGAAAAAATTCTGACCGGCGACGAACAGTTGCCAAAAAATTGGCCAG
>QHRJ01000035.1 GCA_003220075.1 Verrucomicrobiota bacterium | reverse complement strand
CTGCGCGCCCTCGCCTATGACATCGAGAAAAATCTGAAAGGGCCAATCACCGGGATGGGTCTGGAAAAGGAACTGCGCATTCATTTGCGCACCGGCGATACGGCCGTAAGCGAACGCACGAAATTTCGGAACAAGCCGTCACATTTTCTCGTCATCACGCCTGAATCACTAGCCATTCTGTTGGCGCAGCAAAGTTACGCGCAACATCTCGCCCACACGGAATTCGTGATCGTCGACGAATTGCATTCCTTCGCCGGCAACAAACGTGGTGCCGATCTGAGCATTTCGCTCGAGCGATTGCAAATGCTGCGCGGCAGTAACAATCTCTGTCGTATCGGTCTTTCTGCGACGGCCGCGCCGCTTGATTTGCTGGCCCAATTTCTCGTCGGCAAAAAACGGCATTGCCGCATCGCCGAAGCGCGCATCGAGAAGGAACAAATTGTGGACGTTTTTTCTCCAATCCGGCGCGATCCTTACCCCCCGTCCGGTTACACCGGCGCGCGCCTTTACGCGGAATTGTCGCAACTGATTCGTTCGCGCCAGTCGGTCATTGTTTTCACGAACGTTCGTTCGGCAGCGGAACAAATCGGCTTGCGTCTGCGCGAGCAACTCCCGGAATTGGCGGACGCGATCGAAATTCATCACGCTTCGCTCGATCGCAGTCTGCGGCTCGAAGTTGAAGATCGTCTGAAGAATGGAGAACTGCGTGCCGTCGTTTGCTCAACCAGCCTTGAGCTCGGCATCGATATTGGTGCGGTTGATCTGGTTGTGATGGTAGCAACACCCAAAGGCGTTTCGCGCGCGATCCAGCGCATCGGACGCTCCGGACATTCGTTAAACAAAAATAGTCACGGCATTCTGGTCGCAACCAATGTCAACGATCTGGTGGAGGCAACGGTCACCGCGAAGCTCGTGCGCGAGCGCGCACTCGATCCAATCAAAATCCTAGACAAGCCTTTTGACGTCGTCGCGCAACATATCGTTGGCATCGTCGTTCTGGCGCCGGCCTCAGCCGATTCGATTTACCAACTGATCACGCGGGCGCGGCCATTTCACGATCTTACCCGCGAAGAATTCCATCGCCTTTTGAATTATCTGGAGGGCGGTGGCGAAGCCTTAGCGCAGCAATACCGCGGCGTCTTCGGGAAGATTTCGCTGAGCGATGACGGCATGGTCTCGCTGGCGCATCCACGAGTGGCGCGCGAATTTCTAGTTAACATTGGAACGATCGTCTCCGAGGGATTCGTCGATGTGATGTTGAAACGGCGGCGCCTCGGTTCTGTCGAAGAAGGATTTATCAAAGGGCTGCAAATTGGTGATCTTTTCGTCCTCGGCGGCCGGGTGGTGCGACTAATCGATACCGGCGTGCAGGAAGCGTTTGTGGAGCGGGCCGACGGCCAGTTGCCGACCATTCCCCGCTGGAACGCGGCTAAGATGCCGCTCACTTCGGGAGTCGCGCGGGCGGTACGACAGCTACGCGCCGACTTGGCCCACCAGCTGCGTCGCGAAACAAACGACGCGCTTTGCGTCGATTGGCTGGTCGAGCAGTACCAGATCTCGCTAGCAAACGCTCAGGCGATGGTGGAACAATTTCGCGCTCAGCTCGCAGTTTCGGACGTGCCGACCGGCAACTCGATGTTGATCGAACTGTATCGCGTTGACGAGTTTTCCCATTACTTTTTCCATGCCCTCATCGGCCGCAGCGCTAATGACGCGCTTTCGCGTATCGTGGCTTGGCGCATGAAAAACCGCAGCGGCGGAAACGCGCTCGTCACCATCGACGACTCCGGCTTCCTGCTGACGCTCCGGCGATTCCAGGAACTTACTTTGGAGGATTGGCGGCTTTGTTTCGAGCGCGAAGGAGCGGAGGAGGATTTGCGCCTGGCCTTGCGCGGGTCGGAGTTGGTGAAATGGCAATTCCGCGGCGTCGCCCAAACCGGATTAATGGTGCCACGCAATTACCCGGGTCATCAGCGCGCGCGCAAACAGATGCATTGGAGCACAGAAACAATTTTTCGAGTGCTGGAAGCGCACGAGCCAGATCATCCCCTGCTCGAGGAAGCCTATCGGCAGGCAACCCAAATTTTTCTCGATGCGGAAGAAGCAAACGCGTTTCTCGACCAAGTCCAGCATTTCGACTGGCACTTGCGCGAACTGCCAGTGGTCTCACCCTTTTCTTTCCCGATTTATGCCAGCAAAATCAAAGAAACCATGATGTTGGAAGATCCGACCGTGGCGGTGGAGCGAATTTACCGCGAGTTGTACGCGCGAGTGCGGCAAGTCGCGACAGCTAACGATGATTGGACAACTGCCACGGTCAGATAAATGAAGTTCAAGGACCACTTCTCCGGTCACGCCGTCGAGTACGCAAAGTTTCGCCCGCGTTATCCGGACAAACTATTTGAGTACCTGGCCTCGATTTCGCCGCGGCATGGACTGGCGTGGGATTGCGCCACTGGCAACGGCCAAGCCGCGGTGGGATTAATTCGGCATTTCGATAGCGTAATCGCGACCGACGCCAGCGCGCAGCAAATTGAAAGCGCGGAGCCAAATGACCGGATCACCTACCGGGTCGCACCGGCGGAAGCGAGCGGGATCGATTCATCTTCAGTGGACCTGATTCTGGTCGCTCAAGCACTCCATTGGTTCGATATCGAAAGATTTTTCACGGAGGCAAAACGAGTCTTGAAAGAAAATGCTGTCCTGGCGATCTCGAGCTATAAGGTCTTGGAGATCGCTCCGGAAACCAACGCGATCATTTGGAACTTCTATCGCGAAACGACCGGATCCTTTTGGCCGCCCGAGCGTGAGTTGGTTGAAACTGACTACAAGGACATCAAGTTTCCGTTCGCGGAACTACCGCCGATTCGTTTTGATATGCATGAGCGTTGGAATCTCCATCAGCTCGCCGGTTATTTCCGGACATGGTCAGCCACGCAAAGGTTTATCGCCGCCCGCGGCTTTGATCCAGTTGATTCACTCGTGGAGGAACTAAGAGCGCTTTGGAAAAATCCAGAGGAAGTGCGCGATATAAAATGGCCGCTGCATCTACGCGTTGGTGTTTTGCAAAAGTGATGACCTGTTCACCGACACGGCCGACCATCGCGTGCCCTCATGCTCATACTCGAGGTCTTTCAGATGATGAGCGTGAGTAGGAGTAGGATCATGAGCATGAGTAAAAAGGAAAGAGGCGGGCCTTGCGACCCGCCCCTCCCCTGTCTTTGAGCAGCTTCTCCTTAGCTATTGCTCTGTGACACAACCCTTAGTTGCTCTTGTTTTGAGAGACAACTTCGTTCAACTTAAAGATCGGTAAGAACATCGCGATTACGATACCGCCCACGATTACGCCGAGAAAAACGATCAACATTGGCTCGATTAGCGAGGTGAGCGCGTCCAGCATCGCTTCGATTTCTTCGTCCCAAAAATCCGCCATTTTCTCGAGCATGGTGTCGATTTTGCCGGTGGCTTCGCCCGCTGCGACCATGCGCAGGAGCATCGGCGGGAAAATGCTTTTGCGTGAAAGCGAGACGGAAAGATTGTCGCCTTTTTCCACGTCGACCCCAACTTCTTTGATGCTGGTTTCGACCACGTGATTGCCGGAAGAGCCACCGACGATATCGATGACTTCGAGGATTGGAACGCCACTACGGATTAACTGGGCAAAGGTCCGCGCAAAACGAGACATGCAAATCTTATGAATGAGCGGTCCGAAAACCGGCAGTTTGAGTTTCCAACGGTCCCAAAGCTGTCTGCCGCGGGTCGAGCGCAAAAACGTGCGAACGCCGAAGAAAGCGCCTGCCATCGCGGCAAGAAGGATATACCACTCACCGCGGACAAAATTACTGACATCAATAAGAAATTGTGTCGGCGCGGGAAGTTTGGCTCCAAAATCAGCGAAAATTTCGCCGAAGATCGGGACAACTCGCACGATCAGGAAGGTGGTGATGGCAAATGCGATGCAGATAACAATGACCGGGTAGGTCATGGCCGATTTGACTTTCTTGCGCAGACGCGCGCTGGCTTCGAGGAATCCGGCCAGGCGATCCAGAATTTCGGCGAGTAAACCTCCATGCTCGCCCGCTTTCACCATGCTGATAAAAAGCCGATTGAAAACCAGGGGATGTTTGGCGAGCGATTCATGGAAGGTTTCGCCACCTTGCACCCGCGCTGTGATATCGCTGATTACGGCTCGCAACCCTCCCTGCCGTTTCGGGTCAGCCTGTTCGTACAAAGCAGTCAAAGCTTGCACCAGCGAAATACCCGCCTCGATCATGGTCGAAAGTTGTCGGGTAAAGAGAACGAGATCGGTTTCTTTTACTTTAGTGGATTTCCTACGCGAGTGGCTGGCCGTCGCTTTTCGCTGCAGAGAAAGCACCATCAGGCCGCGGCTCATCAGGCTGGTCACGGCGTTGTCTTCGTTGAGGGCTTCCTGAACGCCGGACACGATGCGTCCGGCAGCGTCACGGGCTTGATAGGAGAAGGTCATCATAAGAAGAGGGTAATTATGAAAATCGTAGCAGTTACGGTGCCATTGGCTCGCCTCTGTATTGGCTTCCTAGCCAATCACAAATGACTCTAACGTAGTAGCTTACGGTGACTGAATTTGTCCGCATCTCACCTAACTATGCCCTCTGGCATACCTACGATCGAAAACTTAAAGCAGAACTCTTTTCTACTGCTTTCGTAGCAGGAAATGAGATCACAATTATTGATCCAATCGCACTCCGAGCCGCACCCCAAAGAGAACTGGAATCACTCGGTCTCGTTGTCCGGATCGTTATCACAAATGCGAACCACGCGCGCGATGCAGTAACGTTCGCTCAATCGTATTCCGCGCCGATTTTTGCGCCGCCGGAACTAAGGGTAGAACTTCCCCTTAGTCACAGCTTGCAGGATGATCTTGCTATCGGCGCGCTGCGAGTTGTTCGAATCGAAGGCGCCGCGGACGGCGAATTCGCCCTTTATCATCCGGATGACGCCGGCACACTGATAGTGGGCGACGCACTCATCAATTTTGATCCGCACGGTTTCACCTTGTTGCCCCGAAAATATTGCACCAACCAAAAACAAATGATTCGATCACTACGCAAACTTCTGGATCTCGATTTCGCTCGGATTTTTTTTGCGCACGGAAATCCCATTATGATTCGTGCGCGTGAGCGGCTCGAATCATTGCTCAATTCATGAATGAGCAGGATGTGCTTCATGATTTCGCTGTGACGCAAAATCGGGGCGGCGCGATCGCGCGATTTCTCCGGCTCATTCGCTTTTCCCATACCATTTTCGCTCTGCCCTTTGCGCTCGCTGCCCTGGTCGTGTCAGCCAACGGGCGGCCCAGTCTCAAGATCGTGCTCCTGGTCCTGGGATGTATGATCACGGCCCGCACCGCGGCGATGCTTTTCAATCGGTTCGTTGATTGGGAGATCGATCAGCGCAATCCGCGGACCCGGAGCCGCTATCTTCTCGCGCCCAAGAACATTATTTTCATTTGCCTTATCTTCAGCAGCGCCCTTTTTGTTTTTTTTGCTGCAAATATCAATTGGCTGACTTTCGTGCTTTCGCCGATCGCGCTTGGCATCACTTTTTTCTATTCAGTCACAAAACGTTTTACTGACGCGACCCATTTTTTTCTCGGTCTCGCGCTCGGGATTGCGCCGGTCGCGGCCTGGGTCGCGCAAACTGGTCGGGTGGAATTGCCGCCCCTCGTCCTCGGCCTTGGAGTTGTTTGTTGGGTGAGTGGCTTTGATTTGATCTACGCCACTCAAGACTACGACTTCGATCGCGACGAGGGATTGCACTCTCTGGTGGTTCGGCTTGGCCTCGCCGCCAGTTTGCGGCTCGCGCAGTTTCTCCATCTTTTAATGCTGCTGGCGCTGATTGCTTTCGGGATCATGGCGAAGCTCGGCACGATTTACTTCGCCGCGACGATTCCGACCGCGGCCGCGCTCTTTTACAAGCATCGCAGCGCGCGCCAGCTTCATGATCTTGCCGCGATCAATCCCGCGTTTTTCAATTCGAACGCGTTCGTCAGTGCAGTCTTTCTGGGAGCGGTTTGCGCCGATCGATTGTTGTAGCCCAAAAATCGCCAGCCGCGGCTACAATCGTTTTTCGGACGCGCGCATTGGCCCTTACATCGCGTTCAACATCGCGACACGCGGCGCGTGTCGCCCGCCTTCGAACTCGGTCGTCAACCAGACCCGCACAATTTGCAGCGCGAGATTTTCTTCGATCAGTCGCTCACCCATAGAGAGGACGTTGGCATCGTTATGCTGCCGGGAAAGCCGCGCGCTTTCCAAATTCCAGCACAGAGCGCAACGCACCCCGTGCACTTTGTTCGCCACCATCGCTTCGCCGTTGCCGGAGCCACCGAAAACAATTCCACGTTCGCATTCGCCACGCGCAACCGCTTCCGCTGCCGGCCGAATAAAAAGCGGGTAATCTACCGGCGGCTCGGCCGCGAACGTACCCAAATCCTTCACCTCGTGTCCAAGTTGGCCGAGTAAGGTCTTTACTTTTTCCTTCAATTTGAAACCAGCGTGATCGGACCCGAGCGAAATCTTCATCGTCTTGTTTAACCGGATTTTTCACGGCCGTGCAACTGCGCGAGTTGTTCCCAAATTTCTCGTTCGCGTTCGCTTAATTTTTTCGGCACGGAAATTTGCACCACGACATACAAATCGCCGCGCTGCCCCGAAACGCCCGGCAACCCTCTCGCGCGCAAACGAAAACGCTGACCGCCTTGCGTGCCTGGCGGTAATTTCAAACGAGCGTTTCCCTCCAGCGTCGGAACAATGATTTGATCGCCCAGGGCCGCCTGCCACGGCGCAATTTTTACCTCGTGCACAAGATCGCTCCCCTCGACCGAGAAATCCGGATGTCGCGCCAATCGCACCCGCAAGAATAAGTCGCCGCTTTTTCCACCGCCCTCACCGGCTTCGCCCTGACCGGCGAGACGAATGCGCTGCCCTTCGCGCACACCGCGCGGAATTTTTACCTGATACGTTTCCGTTTTTTTAGAACCAGCGCGGCGTAACGAAACCTGTCGCGTCGAACCATGCAATGCTTCCTCCAGCGTAACCATGATGTCGGCTTCGACATCGTCCCCGCGCTCCGCCATGGCCCCGCGCTGTCCGAACCCGCCGTAGGCCGACCGACCACGACCGCCTCCGAAGAATGCTTCGAAAAAATCGCTGAACCCGGTGCCGCCGAACTCAAATTCGACACCCCCGTTTTCCCCACTGCCCCAGCGAAATCCGCCGGGTTGCCTGCCGCCCCATTGCGGTGGCGGCTGAAACCCGCCGGGCTGATTCCAATTCTCACCCAGTTGATCATATTTCTGGCGTTTCTCCGGATCACTTAGGACCTCGTAGGCTTCGTTGATCTGTTTGAATTTTTCTTCCGCCGCTTTCTTATCCTTCGCGACGTCGGGATGATATTTCCGGGCGAGTTTTCGAAACGCGCTTTTGATTTCATCCTCACTCGCCGTTTTCGATACGCCAAGGGTTTCGTAGTAATCGCGAAATTGCACCGCCATTGGGGTTGAATCTCATCGCAGGCTCCGCATTCGCAACTCTTGTCCCCGCGCTTCATTCGTCGGCTCGACGTTGTACTGCCGCTGTCCTCAGCGACAGTGCGGATCAGGCTCGACAGAGTCTCGCCCTACCCAACGCTGTGTGCGAAGGTAATAGATGCCCGAGTTCGGAAAATTTCTCGTCATTCTCGGAGCTGTGATCATTGTTCTTGGCTTTCTGCTGTGGACCGGCGTTGGCACCGCCTGGCTCGGACGTTTGCCTGGCGATATCCGCATCGAACGCGGCAACAGCGCATTCTATTTTCCAATCGTCACCTGCATCATTATTAGCATCGTGCTGAGTCTGATCTTCTCCCTCTTCCGGCGGTAGGCCGACGCTCCGTAGAGCCGATTGTTTTTGTCGCTCGGCTCGACAGAGTCTCGCCCTACCAGGAATTTCGTAGAATCCTGGGATAGTGGAACCTCGCCGGCAAAGATTGGAAAATCACGTCGCACGCCTTCGCCGTTGCCGGCGTTGTCCGCGAGTCATTCCCCCGCCCGTTTCCGGCGGCGCTATTGTCAGCGGCGTGACGGTGATCGGGCAGGCCCCTGGCGTCCGCGAACCGACTTTGAAGCGACCATTTGCGCATACTGCTGGTAAAACCCTATTTCGCTGGTTCGAGGAATTCTGCGGGCTTGATGAAGCCACGATGCGTTCCCGCATCTATTTCGCCGCTGTCATTCGCTGTTTTCCCGGGAAGGCGCCTGGCGGAAGCGATCGTGTTCCCGCACCAGATGAAATTCGCAACTGTTCCGCTTGGATGAATGCCGAGTTCGAAATTCTACGCCCGCGACTTGTTATTCCGGTTGGCCGGCTTGCCATCATGCAATTTATCGACTGCGAGAAACTCGACATCGTCATTGGCCGTTCATTCCTCGTTAGCCGTGGGGGACTAAGTTTCGATTTGATTCCATTGCCGCATCCAAGCGGCGTATCGGCCTGGCACAAAATTTCGCCGGGGCGCGAATTGCTTCTTCGCGCAATGAAGAAAATTGCGCGTCATCCCGCGATGCGCGCCTTGCGATAAAGATAAGCGCGCTGCCTTCCTCTGTTATCCCGAGCGCGAGTCGAGGGATCCCGTTGGGTTACCATTGAGTCTGGCCACAGATTCATCCCGCTCTGGATTGCCCTACAAAAAAATGGCCATGGCTGGCAGATGCAGCGTAACAAATTCCTGCTTTCCTCAGTTCATGATCGAGCTTTGTTGCAGTGATGGCGCAAAACCTTCGCGTTACGGTTTGGGCTGAGAATGTGCACGAGCGCGAGAACCCGCTCGTGGCCAAAATCTATCCCGCCGGAATGCATCACACGATTGCTGATGCCATTTCGGAAGATGGCGATTGCGAAGTCCGCACCGCGACATTGCAGGACCCGGAACATGGATTAACCACCGGTGTTCTCGAGAACACCGATGTCCTCGTCTGGTGGGGCCACGCTGCACACGGAAAAGTAGCTGACGCCGTCGTCGAGCGCGTCCTGGCGCGGGTGTGGCAGGGAATGGGTTTCATCGCGCTGCACTCGTCGCATTACTCGAAACCATTCATGCGGCTAATGGGCACGAGTTGTTCCGTCATCTGGCGCGAGGCCGGCGAAAAGGAACGACTCTGGGTTTGCAACCCGGCCCATCCGATCGCGCGCGGGATTGATCGCTATTTCGAAATCGAGAACGTCGAAATGTATGGCGAACCTTTTGCAGTGCCGACGCCCGATGAGATTGTTTTCATCTCCTGGTTCGAGGGGGGTGAAGTTTTCCGCTCCGGTTGCACTTGGAAACGCAGCAATGGCAAAATCTTTTACTTCCGTCCCGGCCACGAAGCCTATCCCATCTATTATAATAAGAGTGTCCGGCTGGTTCTGCGCAATGCCGTCCGCTGGGCCGCAGGCGATGGCGTGAAGTGGATCGACCGCTGCCCGCAAATCTGCGCCAAAGACGCACCCGAACTGCTCGAGATTAAAGGTCCGAAGATCCACAAAGAAGGCGAAGCCGGCTTTCGCTAATTCACGCCGCATATCGCCGCATATCTTATGGAAGAACAAAAAATAGCGACACGCGCCGACATTCCGGATTCCGACAAGTGGGACCTGACGCTTTTGTTCGCCGACGTCGGCAAATGGCAGGAGGACGTGGCGTGGATCACGGCGACCTATCCGAGAATCACGGAATGGAAGGGTCGCGTCGGGGAATCGGCCCAGACGCTGGCGGAAGTGCTCGAGTTTGAGAAGCAACTCGATCTGAAAATCGAGCGCGTTTATCACTTCGCTTCGCTGCAACTGGCGGAGGACAGCGCGAACAACGATTACCTCGCCCGCGTCGCACAGTTACAGAATTTGATGACAAAGGTCGCGGAAACTTCTTCGTTCGTTGTCCCAGAAATTCAGGCAATTGAAGATGAGGGCTGGGAGAAATTCGTCGCTGATCCGGCGTTGAAAAATTGGAAGATTCCGCTGCACAAGATCCGCCGGATGCGTCCGCATGTCTTGAGCGAATGCGAAGAACGTCTGCTCGCGCTCGGCGCCGCCGCCCTCGATGGCTACGACGACGCCTTTTCGCAGCTGACCAATGTGGACATGAAATTCGGCGTTCTCATTGACGCCGATGGCCGCGAGAAACCCCTCACCCAAAGCACCTACAGCTCGTTCCTGTTGAAACGCGACCGCGATCTGCGAGAGCGCGCTTTCAAACAATTCTATGATGAATTTCAGGATCATCAGTTCACTATCGCAGCTTCTCTCAGCTATTCGGTGAAGGCGGACGTGTTTCGCGCGCGAGCAAGAAACTTTCCCAGCGCCCTGGAAGCATCGCTCTTCAAAGACGATGTGCCGGTTGCGGTCTACGACGGATTAATTAACGCCGTGCGAGACGGGATTCCGCCGTTGCTCCGTTACTACGACCTGAGACGGCGCGTTCTCGCTCTCGACCAACTTCGAGCTTACGATACCTACGTCCCGTTAGTTGCGGAAATTGAAGCGCACGTCAGCTTTGATGAGGCGATCTATAAAGTGATCGCCTCCCTGGCTCCCCTGGGCGAGGAGTACACGCGCATACTCGCCGACGGTTTGCACGGCCGCTGGTGCGATCGTTACGAAACGAAGGGGAAACGCAGTGGCGCTTTTTCCTCCAGCAGCTACCAGGCGCCGCCTTACATTTTGATGAACTACAAAGAGGATGTGTTTGCGGATGTTTACACCCTGGCGCACGAAGCCGGGCATTCCATGCATACCTGGTTCTCGGCTAAATCGCAGCTGTTTCAAAACTACGATTACCCGATTTTCCTGGCTGAGGTTGCCAGCACGTTCAACGAGGAACTGGTCACCCATTTCCTGTTAGAAGAAACCAGCGACCCCAAAATGCGCGCTTACATTATCAACCGGCAGATCGACGACATTCGCGGCACACTCTACCGGCAAACGATGTTCGCGGAGTTCGAGAAGATGATTCATGCCATCGAGGAAGCCGGAGGCGCGCTCACCCTCGATGTGTTTAAGGGCGAATATCGCAAATTGCTTGAGGCTTACTTCGACGAGACGATCGCCATCGATCCCTCACTCGAGCTCGAATGCCTGCGGATTCCGCATTTTTACCACGCCTTTTATGTTTACAAATATGCGACCGGACTATCCGCCGCAGTGACTCTTTCCCAGCGCGTTCTTAGCGGGGAAGTCGGCGCGGTTGAAAAATATCTTGGCTTTCTGAAATCGGGAGGATCGAAATTCCCGCTCGAAACATTGCGCGACGCTGGAGTCGACATGACGACGGCCGAGCCAATCAAGAGCACGATAGCCTTATTTGAGGAGCGACTGAGCGAGTTGGAAGGCCTTCTGTAGCTGCTTCTCTGCAGGAAGGGATCCACTTACCGTTAGCAGTGCTAATGCACGCGCCGCAGTTGAGACGAGGGACAGTGGCCTCTTTCTGGGGAGCGCACGCGCCTCGCGTGCTGGCGATGGCGCCCTCGCCATCGCGAACTTTTCCTCTGCAGAACATTGCGGCGAGGCGCCGCAATGGACACGCGAGGGCGCGTGTGCTCCCCAGAGTGGCTCGCCACGACCAACATCCTGGCAGACGACCCGGCTGCGGCCCCCCTCGATTGCAATGTACTATATAAGTACCGGTACCGCGCAAAGTACGGCGTCGCCCACCGCCTTTCGTTGAGCGGCGGCGCGGTAGAACCACGACGCTTACGGCAGTTACGGTTTTTTTGGCAAGCGGGTTGCTTATTCTCAATAGCGTGGACTTCAAACGACAGTTTCGCGCGGCATGTGGCTATGCCGAACTCGGCATGGCGGCTGAGTCGATTGCGGAGTTGAATGCGATCGAGGATGAATACCAGCATCGCCCAGAAGTCTTGCAATTGCGCTTGCATCACCTGATGCGCAAGAAGCAATGGTCTCGCGCCCTGACTGTTAGCCGCCGCCTTT
This sequence comes from Verrucomicrobiota bacterium, assembly GCA_003220075.1. Taxonomy (GTDB): domain Bacteria; phylum Verrucomicrobiota; class Verrucomicrobiia; order Chthoniobacterales; family UBA10450; genus AV69. The sequence continues at coordinate 6,122 of QHRJ01000035.1, read as the reverse complement.
GCCGCGCTGCCCCCCAAGCCAGCGCGGGATTTTTGCACGCCGGTTTTTGCTTGCATCAGATCGGCCGTACCCGTGAGGCCAAGGAAATGTTGCTTCGTGGCCCGACCGCGCTGCTGAAGGAGCCAATTTATTATTACAACATGGGTTGTTACGAAGTTTTGCTCGGCAATTTGAAAGACGCCCGCGTGCATTTGCAGATTAGCTTCAAAATGGATTCATCGTTTCGCGATCTTGCGAAGCGCGATCCCGATCTTAGACCGCTTCACGCGACCTTGTAGCCTGCGGTGGCAGCCCTGTCGGCTGCTCCGAAAAAAAATTGCAGGCGTCACATCTGCCGCTACAGAGGTCGACGTGAAATTGCGCGCCGAGGAATTACGCGAGCGAATTGCGCCGCTGTTCCAGGAGAACTTCCAACGCTTTGGCGAGCTGGGCGCGGCGCTGTCGATCTGGCAAAACGGTGAGCGCCTCTTCGATCTGCGCGGTGGATTTCACGATACCAAGCGGGAACAACCTTGGACCGAGGACACCATCGTACTGGTGTGGTCGGCAACCAAAGGAATCGGCAGCAGCTGTTTGCTGCATACGCTTCAGGAAAACAAAATCAAAATTAATCGCCGCGCTTCAGAATTCTGGCCGGAATTTGGGCAGCGCGGGAAGACGGACATCACCATCGCACAACTGGTTTCGCATTCCGCTGGATTGTGCGCGCTCGATGAAAACGTTGAAGTGACCGATTATAACGCTGTCATTCGCGCACTGGAAAAACAAACGCCACTTTGGCGGCCCGGCAGCGCACACGGTTATCATGCGCGAACCTTCGGATTCCTGATCGACGAACTCACGCGCCGAATTTGCGGAGCCTCAATTTCCAAATATTGGCGAACGATTTTTGCCGAGCCGCTCTCGCTCGATTTCTGGATCGGACTCCCCGAAGAACTCAACTCCCGTTGCGCCACGATTTATCCGGCAAAAGCCGCAATTCCGCCGGAGCCGGAAAACTGCCCGTCCGGCTCGGACTTTTACCGAGACCTGATTACGCCGGGTACGCTCCAACGAAGAACGTTTACATCACCTTATGGACTAAACGCCGTTAGCGCGATGAACAAGCCGGAGAACCGGGCACGCGAGTTTGTTTCGTTTGGAGGAATCGGCAGCGCCTCCGCGCTGTCAAAGTTTTACGCCATGCTTGCCAACGGCGGCGAAATCAACGGCCAAAAAATTTTCAGCGACGATACTCTCAAGTTAATGACGACAACCATCAGCGATGGACCCGATCGCGTTTTTGAAATCCCGACCGCGTTTTCCGCCGGTTTCATGAAAGATGCACGGCACGCAACGCGAAGAATCTTCGGAAGATCGCCCGATGCCTTTGGACACCCAGGGGCGGGCGGCAGCCATGCGTTCGCCGATCCGGAAAACAAAATCAGTTTCGCCTACGTGATGAATCAAATGGAACAATCGCTGCTGCCTAACGAGAAATCGTTGCGTCTGGTGGATGCGATTTACAGGTAGGGCGATTTACCTCAATCGCCCGGGCGGCTTCGGCGCGAGGGAGGCAACCATTCTTTCGAAACGGGGATCACCACGCAACGAATCCTATTCGGGATCGAGATTTGCGCTGCCAATGCAGGCTTGATTTCGGCACGGTTTTTTACTTGGATGCCAGCGTGCCTGCTGATGATCAGGTGACGTCACTGCCTGGGGTTGGTTCGAGCGCGCGAGACGGTGCGGTCGCATTTACCACGACGCATTGGAGCATGGTGCTGAGCGCGCAAGATGAATCGCCAGCGGCACACGAAGCGCTAGAAAAACTTTGCCGCATTTATTGGCGACCCATTTATAGCTTTTTGCGGCGACAGGGCATCGGGCCAGAGGAGGCAGAGGATATTACCCAGGGGTTCTTCGCGCAGCTACTGGAGCGCAGAAGTTTGAGTGCCGTCCGCAAGGAAAAAGGACGACTGCGTTCTTATCTGCTTGGAGCGCTGAAATATTTTCTGGCCGACGAGCAGCGTCGCGCAATGGCAATCAAGCGAGGGAAAGGACAGCGGCTCATCCCGTTGGAAGAACTGCGCGCTGACGAGCGGGTCGATATGGAATCCGCAGATCCGGTGACTGCGGAAATGATTTACGAACGCCGCTGGGCTTTGACGGTTCTGGAACACGTGCTCAGCCGATTAAAGGATGAATACCGCGCGGCAGGTAACGCCACGTTGTTTGATTCGTTGAAGCAATTGCTGCCGGATGAACCGGGCTCGCCGTCACAGGCGGACATCGCTGCGCGCTTGGGCATGACTGAGAATGCTATTCGGCAGGCGTTTTACCGATTTCGGCAGCGCTATCAATCATTACTGCGAGAGGAGATTGCCCACACCGTTGCGACACCCGGCGATATTGAAGATGAGCTGCGCCATCTCATCGCAGTGCTCGAGGCGTAACGTACGGGAGAATTTTACGGAGTACAAAGCGGGGCTGCGCGAGCGACTCGGACCATGATAAGGGTAATCAGAATTTGCCGGAAGTGCGGCGCCAAGATCTTTTCCGACGCGCCAGAAGGGCTTTGCGCCAAGTGCGTGCTGAAAACTGCGCTGATGATGCCTCCGGAGGCACCTGTAGCCGCTCGTGACGACGGCGGCCCCGCTGCAAATGTTGAAGCGAACGCGGCCGCTGCTCCCCATAGTAAAAAAGCAGCGCGCGCGGTCGAGCTGCTGGGAGAGTTAGGCGATTACGAATTGCTGGAGGAAATTGGCCGCGGTGGTCAGGGTGTGGTATTTCGCGCCCGGCAAAAGAGTCTCAATCGAACGGTCGCCCTAAAAGTCATTAGCCTTGGTCAGTGGGCCAGCAAAGCGCACCTGAAACGTTTTCGCCTCGAAGCGGAAGCGGCAGCTCACCTGGAGCATCCCGGTATCGTTCCAATCCATGAAGTTGGCGAGCGTGATGGCCACGCGCACGAGCACGGCATCCTTCATCGCGATATCAAGCCTGGAAACATTCTGCTGGATGCAAAGGGCGAACCGCACCTGACCGATTTTGGCCTTGCCCGATTGGTCGAATCTGAAAGCAGTGTCACGCACACGCTAGAAGTATTGGGCACGCCTAGTTACATGGCGCCAGAACAAGCAGTGGGAAACAACGCGGCTATTAGCAGCGTTACAGATGTCTATGGACTTGGCGCAGTACTTTACCAATTGCTGACAGGTCAGCCGCCTTTTGCCGGTGGAACAACCTATGAGACGATCAAGCTTCTCTTGGATACCGAGCCGCGACAACCGCGACAGTTAAATCCAAAAATCGATCGCGACCTCTCAACAATCTGCCTCGAATGCCTGGAGAAAGATCCAAAGCGTCGCTATTCCTCCGCTCTCGCATTGGCCGAAGATTTGGAACACTGGCTAAAGCACGAGCCGATTCAGGCGCGGCACATTGGAATCTTCACCCGTGGTAGAAAGTGGGGACAGCGCAAACCAACCAGCGCACTCCTTGCGACATGTCTCGTTGCTTTGGCAGCAGCCGCGGGATGGATTGTTTGGAAAAGTGAATTTATCCGGCAACCTGTAACAACTGGAATCGCCGTTCTGCCATTTGAAAATTTAAGCGAGCAGAAGGAAACCGGGGCATTCGTCGATGGCGTGCAGGACGACATTCTGACGAAGCTGGCGAAAATCGCCGATCTGAAGGTGATCAGTCGGACCAGCGTGATGGAGTACCGCGGCAAGCGGAATATGCGTCAGATCGGCAACGAGCTGCGAGTATCTCATGTGCTGGAGGGAAGTGTTCGGAGGAGCGGTGCCCGGCTTCATATAAATACACAGTTGATCGACACGCGCACGGACACGCACATCTGGGCCGAACAATACGAGCGCTATTTGGATGACCTGTTTGCGATCCAAAGCGAGATTGCGCAAAGAGTCGCAGAACGGCTGAACGCCAAAATCACATCTGCTGAGAAACTGGCCATTGAGCGCAAGCCAACCGCCGACCTTACCGCGTTCGATCTTTACACGCGCGGCAGCAATCTGCTTCTGACGGCGCCTTTCAGTGGCAACCCGGGAGCGGCTTGGCTGCAGGCAATCGACCTGCTGAACCAGGCTGTGGCGCGCGATCCATCGTTTTTCCAAGCCTACTGCGAGCTAGCCTGGGCTCATGGCAGCCTTTACTACTTTGGCGTTGACCATACTCCTGCGCGGTTGGCGTCAGAAGAAGCAGCCGTTCAGGCCGCATCTCGCCTTCGTCCGGATGCAGGTGAAACGCACCTCGCGCGGGGGGGTCTTTGTATTGATTACCGCGATTACGACGGCGCTCTGGCTGAACTGGAAGTTGCACGCGGGAGCTTGCCAAATGATTCCCACGTATTCGCGGCGATGGCTTCCGTCCAAGGGCTTCAGGGGCGCTGGGAAGAGTGCATTCGAAACTTCGAGCGCGCTATTGAGCTCGACCCGCGCAACGTTATCACGCTTTTCCAGACCGGACTTAGTTACGGAGCCGTCCGGCGTTATGCTGAACAAAAATCGAAGTTCGATCGCGCATTGACTATCGACCCAAACAATCTCCCGGTAAAAGCAGAACGCGCAGTCGTAGAAGTGAATTGGAAAGCTGACACGGGACCGTTGCATCAATTGATCGATGAAGTCCGGGCGACAAATCCTGCTGCCATGCCGAAGATCGCCGATTGGTGGCTGCTTTGCGCACTCGCCGAACGCGACGTCGCCGCCGCCAAAGACGCCTTGATCGCTGACGCCACGTTAGGTCACAACGCTGTTTATTTCGCGCGGCCTTTCGTGGAAGGCGTTATCGCGCGCATGACAAACGACGAGCATAAGGCGCAATTGGCTTTTACTGCTGCGCGCGCGGAGCAGCAGAAAAACGTCCAGGCTCAACCAGATTACGGCCCGGCATGGTGCGTGCTCGGCGTAATCGATGCCGCTCTCGGGCGGAAGGACGACGCCTTGCGCGAAGGACGGCGCGCGCTTGAGCTTCTTCCAGTGAAAAAGGATCCAATCAATGGTATGCTCGTGATTAAGTATTTGGCGGTGATTGCTGCGTGGGTTGGTGAAAAAGACTTCGCCTGCGAACAGCTTGCCACTGCGGTCCGTTACCCCAATAGCGGTCTCGACCTCAGCTATGGCGACTTAAAACTGCTGCCATGGTGGGACGCGCTGCGCGGCGAACCGTGCTTCGAAAAAATCGTCGCCTCCCTCGCGCCGAAAGAAGTAGTGAACAAGTAAGGGCGACTGATCTCAGTCGCCTATTCGTTGTAGCTGCGTCGCTGCGTCGACGCGTTTTTGCCTTAGGAGGCTTGGTTGAGCCAATTATCTTTCGCTAGTCTGCCCAGCCGACGAATGCTCTTGAGCGGGCGCTCATCCGCATCATCCGCGGTTTGTAACCTTCCGAACTTTCCGCGTAACGCAGCGCCAAATTCTGCGGAGTACCACAGTGAGCGGCCGAAATGACCTCCCACGATGGGAAGTCACGGAAGGCCAAAACAACAAAAGGAAATAACACTTATGAAAATGACATTAAAAAACAGAACGGCGCTGGTCGCATTGCTCTTTGGTCTAGCTTTGTCGCTAGTCCCAAAGGTTAATGCGAGCGGTCCATTCGCTACGAACTATACCAATGCAAGCCTCACTGGCGTTTACGGATACAGCTCAGACGGCTGGCACTTAGGATCTAGCAATCCGTCTAAAAACACGACAAACATTCCGCTCGATGCCGCCGGCGTTATGTGGTTTGACGGACTTGGCACGTTTAAGTTTCATGATACCGCCGATCTGGGCGGCTTCGTCATTCAACGTGGCACCGCCGATAACCCGATCGTCGGAACCTACACAGTGAACCCGGATGGGACGGGCACGATGCAGTGGTTCAGCAACGGCTCCAACCACGCGCGGGCCTTCGCCATCGTTGACGGTGGCAGGGAATTGCAGTTCGGCGCAGCCGACGGTCTAGATGTCGCCCGCGGCGTCGCAAGGAAACAATAAGGAAGCTGCTCAGGGGGCATATCATGCACGCTTGACACCTCCCGACATGGAGACTCAAGCGTGCGATAAGGGAGTTAGCTCCCCAATGGCGCTTGCGTGAGCGCGAAGCTGGAAGCTCACTCACGGCACCCTCCTTGCCATCCG